>JAXDQG010000734.1:0-2854 GCA_034667945.1 Acidimicrobiia bacterium
AGTCCTTCTACCTGGGCGGACTCAACGGCTTCGCCGCCGCGGTGACCGCTCACCTCGGCCAGATGGTCCACGGTGAGGGCGACTGGGTCGACATCTCGCTGCAGGAATGCGCCGCCTCGATGCTCGAGCTCTACCTTCCGGGCACCTCCTACGGCGCACCCGTGCAACTGCGCACCGGCAACCAGGTCAGGCCGGTGTGGGGCATCTATCCCTGCGTCGATGGCTGGGCTGGCGCCTTCTGCCTCGAACGCCAGATCCGCGGCCTGTTCACCGCCCTGGACGACCCTGACCTCGAGGAGCAGCGGTTCCTGGACCCGTTGGCCCGCCTGCAGGAGCCGACCAACAGCGAGCTCCTCGGGAAGATGTACGGCTTCTTCGCTGAGCGGACGAAAGCGGACATCCTCGCGCTGGGCCCCGCGCTCAAGGTTCCCTTCGGCGTCGTGACCACACCCGCCGACCTCCTCGACGCTCCAGGCCTCGAAGAGCGGAACTTCTGGGAAGACGTCGAGCTGCCCGATGGCCAGGTCGCACGGGTGCCCGGACGGCCCTTCCCGGGCTTCGGCTGGCGTTCCGATGTCCGCCTGGCAACGCCCGGCGAGCACACCGACGCGGTGGTGAAGGACTGGCTCGCATGAAGAAGCTGCCGCTGGAAGGCGTGCGAGTCCTCGACCTCACGATGATGTGGGCCGGCCCCTTCGCCACCATGCGGCTGGCCGAGATGGGTGCCGAGATCTGGAAGATCGAGTCTCCCTCGGCCTGGGACAACATCCGCACGTTGCTCCCCCAACCCGGCGTCGCCGACCCGTGGAACTCGGCCTACTACTTCAACGCCTACAACCGGGACAAGAAGTCGGTCACCCTCGACCTGGCCTCCGAGCAGGGCAAAGACCTCTTCCTCCGCCTCGTGCAACACGCCGACGTGGTGATGGAGAACTATCGGGCGGAGGTCCTCGACAAGCTCGGCCTCGGCTGGGACGTCCTGCACGCCGCTCGCCCCGACCTCGTGATCGTCTCCATGGCGGCGTTCGGCAAGCACGGCCGCGACGCCAGCTACGTGGGCTTCGGACCGGTGATCGAGATGATGTCCGGGCTGGTGTCGCTCAGCGGCTACGGGGACGACGGTGAGCCCTACAAGACGGGCATCTCCTACGGCGACCCGGTGGCCGGGCACCAAGCCGTGGCGGCCGTGGTCCTGGGGCTCATCAAGCGCCGGCGCACCGGCCGGGGTAGCGTGGTGGACATGGCCCAGCGGGAAACCGGCTCGGTGTTGGCCGGCGCGGCCTTCGTGGCTGCCTCGCTGCGGGGCGAGGAGCCCACGCACTGGGGCAATCGCTCGCCGGTCTACGCGCCGCAGGGCTGCTATCGGGCCGCCGATTCCACGACCGAGCTGGGCATTGCCACGGACGAGCAGTGGCTGATGATCTCGGTCACCTCAGATCAGCAGTGGTCCGCGCTCGCGGCCGCCATCGGCCGGCCGGACCTCGCCCACCTCCCCGAGCCCGAGCGCCGAGCTCGCCATGACGAGCTCGACGAGGCCATCGGCTCGTGGACCGGCGGTCAGGACGCCCAACGCACCATGGAAGCGCTTCAGGAACTGGGCGTGCCGGCGGGCCGCGTGCTCGACACCGGCAGCCTCCTCGACGATCCCCACCTGCTGCGTCGGGGCTTCTGGGTCTACCTGCCCAACCCGAGGATGCATCGCTACAAGCAGTTCACCACGCCGTGGCGGTTCGTCGAGGCCAACCCGCGGCTGCGGCGGCACAGCCCGCTCTTCGGCGAGCACAACCGCGAGATCCTCGGCGGCGTCCTCGGACTGTCGGACGAGGAGCTGGCCGAACTGGCCAGCGCCGGGGTGATTGGCGATGCGCCGATCAACCCGGGCGTCGGCTGACCCAGGCATCTCCGCTGGGCGCTACGACGAGCGCTTCGCCGAACCGAAGCGCTCCTCCAGCCGCCGGATCTCGGGCAGGCCGATCAGGTCCGTGAACTGGTCGAATCGAGGCAACTCGCCGAGCACCGGCAGCGGAGTGCCCGCTTTCCGGACCACGTCGAGAAACGCCTGCATCGCCTGGGTGGCGGCCAGCATCGTCCCGATCGGGAAGATCACCAGCGCATAGCCGAGCGCTTCCAGCCGTTCGAAGGGCAGGGGCGGGGTCCGGCCGCCCTCCGCCCAGTTGAACAGCAGCGGCACGTCCGCCAGCTCTCGCGCCACCAATTCGATCTCGTCCTCGCCCTCGAGCGCCTCGACGAACAGCATGTCGGCGCCGGCCTCGCGATACGCGTGCGCCCGCTCGAGCGCCGCAGCAACGCCTTCGGGGGCTCGGGCGTCGGTGCGAGCGATCAGCAGGAAGTCCGGATCCTGCCGCGCTTCGACCGCGGCCGCGACCTTGGCCACCATGTCCTCCATCGGCACGACTTGCTTGCCGGTCATGTGACCGCAGCGCTTGGGCATCACCTGGTCCTCGAGGTGCAGCCCCGCCAGCCCGGCCCGCTCGTATTCCTGCACCGTGCGCACGACGTTGATGGGGTTGCCGTAGCCGGTGTCGGCGTCAGCCACGACCGGCACGTCCACGGCTGCCGCGATGCGCCGGGCGTTGTCCACCATCTCGGTCTGCGTGAGGAGGCCCACGTCGGGCCGCCCGAGGAGGCTGGCCGCCGTGCCGAACCCCGTCATGTAGACGACGTCGAAACCTGCCAACTCGACGAGCCGGGCGCTGAGGGCGTCGTACGCGCCGGGAGCCAGCAGCGGTCGTTGCGCCGCCAAGGCTTGGCGCAGCCGGCGAGGTCCGGTCGGACGGGCACGCAGGAGGTCGGCCATGGCGGGACGGTAGCGCCGCTACCCTGGCGAGCCGTG
>JAXDQG010000735.1:0-3474 GCA_034667945.1 Acidimicrobiia bacterium
CGAGATGTTTGCGGCCATCGCGCCGGGCGTTGCGAACCGCGACCCGGCCCTCTTCCGCCATGTGTTTGACCCGCTTCACCAGTTCTTTCCGGCGCTCCTGCGTGAGCACCGGAAAACCGAGACGGATGCTATGACCGTCGTTGGATGGATTGAGACCCAGATCGGAATTCTGAATGGCCTTCTCGATGGCGCCGAGGTTGGCGCGATCGTACGGAGTTATCACGAGCAGACGGGCCTCGGGAACCTGAAAGCCGGCCAACTGCTGCAGTGACATCTCCTGCCCGTAGGCAGCCACGGGAAGGCGTTCGACGAGCGCAGGCGCCGCTCGTCCGGTACGCACAGTGGCGAACTCGCTACGAGCGTGCGTCAGCGCTTTCCGCATCTTGGCGTCCGCTTCGTGAAGGATGTCGTTGACGGACTCAGCGCTCACTGCACCAGAGTACCGACATCTCCACCCTCGAGTATGGATCGCACATTGCCCGGCTCGAGCAGGTCGAACACCACGATGGGAAGGGCGTTGTCCATGCACAGCGTGATGGCAGTGGAGTCCATCACTTTGAGCCCGCGATTCAACACGTCGATGTAGTCGATCTCGCGGAGCAACTCGGCGTCGGGATCGATCTTGGGGTCGGCGGTGTAGACGCCGTCCACCCCGGAATGCGTGCCTTTGAGGAGCGCATCCGCCTCGATCTCTATGGCCCTCAGCGCGGCCGCGCTATCGGTGGTGAAAAACGGGTCGCCCAAGCCGGCAGCGAAGATGACGACACGGCCCTTCTCCAGGTGCCGGATCGCCCGCCTTCGGATGTATGGCTCGGCTACTTGCGCCATGTGAATGGCGGTTTGCACCCGGGTTGGCTGACTTTGGCGCTCAAGTGTGTCCTGGAGCGCCAAGGCGTTGATAACCGTGGCCAACATGCCCATATGATCGGCTTGGACCCGGTCCATGCCGGACATCACACCGGTGCGACCCCGCCAGATGTTGCCGCCGCCCACGACGACGGCCACATCGACGCCGAGGTCATTGCGAACCTCGACGATCTCGGCGGCGATCCGGTGGACGATCTCACCGTCGATGCCTTGCCCCGACGAGGCGCCGAACGCCTCTCCAGAAACTTTCAGAAGGATCCGCTTCCAGCGTGGCCGCATGCAGTATTGGGGCCTCAGCCCTTGATGACGGCAACGGCCATGCGCACGATCTGGCCGGAGCCGATCCGCTGCGCCACGGTCTCCTTGTCGCCATGGACACCCTGCTCCAGCAGGGTCTGATCGGCGATCCAGGCGTTGACCCTGCCATCGACGATCTTTGGCCACGCGGCCTCCGGTTTGCCCTCGGCCTTGGTGATCTCGAGAAGGTTGGCCCGCTCCTTCTCGATGTCCTCCGCCGGGATGTCATCCCTCGTCAGATAGCGAGGCTTGGCAAAGGCGGCATGGAGAGCGATCTCGTGCAAGGTCTCGCGCTCGATGCCACGACCCTCGAGCATCACACCGACGACACCTCGCCCGTCCTGGCGGTGAAGGTAGGTATCGATGAGGTTGCCCTCGGCAGCCTCGAAGCGGACAACCTTGCCGAGGGAGATGTTCTCCTTCTTGACGATGGCCAGATTCTCCACGTCGGCCTTGCGCTCTTCGACGGCGCCTTCGCCCTTGGCCAGGACGAGATCGGCCAATTCGCTCACGACGCTGACGAAGTCGGCCGCCTTGGCGGAAAAGTCGGTCTCAGCCTTCAACTCGACGAGCGCAGCCCGGTTGCCGTCGATGGAAATGGCCACCGCTCCTTGATTGCTCTGGCGATCGAGGCGGTCGACCATCTTGACGATGCCCCGCTCACGCAACCACTGAGCGGCAGCTTCCATATCGCCGTCGGTGGCCTCGAGGGCCCGCTTGCAATCCATCATTCCGGCGCCGCTGGCCTTGCGCAGCGCCTGGACGTCCTTCGCGCTGATTGTTGACATGTGAGGAGATTTTTCCTTCGCAGAACAGGGGTCTGGGTGCTCAGGCGTCGCCGGACTGGACGGCGTCGACGGCATCCCCTTGCGCGGCGCCGACGTCGCTGGCTTCGGCCTCGGGCTCAGCCACAGTGGTTGTCGGTCCGGGCTGTGCGGAGGTCTCGGCGCCCACGGCGGGAGCAGCGGTGCGGGGTTCTGACAAGCGAGCAGCAACGCGCGCTTCGCGCTCTGCAGCCTGCTGGGCAGCCAGCCGGCGGGCCTCGGCTTGCTCGGCCAGGATGCGGCGCTCCTCGTCTTCGTTCCGGAGAGCCGGACCGGCGCCCCCACCTGTCCGGCGCGAGCGGATGAAGCGGCCCTCTTCCACGGCGTCGCTGATGACCCGGCACATGAGATTGCCCGCGCGGATGGCGTCGTCGTTGCCAGGGATGACGTACTGGATGATGTCGGGGTCGCAGTTGGTGTCGACCACGGCCACGATCGGGATGCCGAGCTTGTTGGCCTCAAAGACGGCAATGGCTTCTTTCTTCGTGTCGATCACGAAGATGGCCTGCGGCAGCTTCTCGAGGTCACGGATGCCGGAGAGGTTACGCTCGAGCTTCTCGAGCTCGCGCGAGAGCAGCAGTGCTTCTTTCTTGGGCAGCATGCCGAGCTCTCCGGAATCCCGCATGCGCTGGTATTCCTTCATCTTCCCGACCCGCTTCACGATGGTCTGGAAGTTGGTGAGCATGCCGCCGAGCCACCGCTCGTTCACGTAGGGCATGCCACAACGCTCGGCATAGGAACGGACCGCATCCTGTGCCTGCTTCTTGGTGCCGACGAAGAGGATGCTGCCGCCGTTCGCGGCGAGGTCACGCACGAAGTTGTACGCGGTCTCGATACGGGTGAGCGACTGCTCGAGATCGATGATGTAAATACCGTTGCGCTCGCCGTGGATGAACCGCTTCATCTTGGGGTTCCACCGGCGGGTCTGGTGTCCGAAATGAACGCCAGCCTGCAACAGCTCGCGCATCGTGATGACGGCCATGGAGTTGAATCTCCTTCGGTTCCTCTGGCCCGCCGCCTACACCCTGGAGGGCGACCGAAGTCGGGGCGGGTCCGTGATGATGGTGAACGTCGGGCGCCGGGCAAACTGAACCGAGCGCCAAACCGCAGCAAGTGTACTCGGTCAGCTGCGGACCACGGGAGCTGGGCTGGCGGGTGTCCGGCCGCGTCCTAACGGTGCGGCATACCAGCGATCGGGCACCAGGCGGACCCTCCGGAGGGTCGGAAACAGTGTGGCCGGGTCGAGATAGGCGCCTCCGCAGCGCACGCCGAGGTGCAAGCTCGGCCCGGCGCGTCCAACCACATCACCCCGCGCCACGCGGGCGCCAGCCGAGACTGTTAGCGCGGCGAGGAACGCGTAGCTGGAGCGCAAGCCGTCGGCGTGTTGAACGGTGACATAGAGTCGTCCGCCCACCTGCCCGGCGAAAACCACCAAGCCCGGCCCGATGGCACCCACCGGCGTTGCGGGTGGCGTCCCATAGTCCAG
>JAXDQG010000736.1:0-17328 GCA_034667945.1 Acidimicrobiia bacterium
GCGCTGCGGCCACTGGCACATCGGAACCCTCCAACTCACGGGCCAGCGCACTGCGGGTCCGCTTGGCCAGCGCCGGGTCGACGTCCATCATCCCGTCCCATTCGGACTCGATCAGCTGCACCGGGCAGTGCACCACGTCGCCCAGCAACATCGCTCGGTCCGTCCCCGAGGACAGCACCACGATGGAACTCCCGGGCGTGTGGCCGGGCGCCGCCATGATGTCCACCCCGGGCAGAATGGTCCCCGACCCGTCGTAGGTCTTGAACAGCGTCGTGGCGTGAACCAGCACGGCGTACGGATTGGCGGGGATGTTCTCCGCACCGGGATAGTTGTCGGGCTCGTCCCTGTGCTCCACCATGAAGTGCTGCCAGTCGGCCTGTGAGCACCGGTAGGTCGCATTCGGGAAGATCACGTCCCCCCGCTGCGTCGCCCAGCCGATGTGGTCGATGTGCAAGTGCGTGAAGATCACGTCGGTGATCTCCGACGGCTCGACGCCAATCGCCCGCAGGTTGTCCAGCATGGCCCCGCCGGAGAGGCCCAACAGGCTGCCCGGACCGAGCCCCGCATCGATCAAGACCGTTCGGTCCATCCCCCGCACGAGATAGCCGCCGAGCGTGAGCGGCAGCATGCCGTCCTCGTCCAGCAGATCCTGATGAGCGGCCCACATCTCGGGCGTGGTGCCTCGGAAGGTCTTCTCGGGCTTGAAACGCCCGCCTCCGTCGATCACCCCATCGATGCGGAACTCACCGACGATCATCGGCTCGGCCATGGCTTCCCCCTCTTCCCCTCGCGGCTCGAACGGACCCTATCCCCAAAGCGGCGAACGCCTTCCGGCACCGCGGAGCTCAGCGAAAGGCCGGGATCACCGTCTCGGCGATCAACCGGGTGTTCTCCTCGACGTGCTCAGCCGGACATCCGTGGGCGAACATCACCGAGGAGGCCCCGGCGTCGATGTACTCCTGTAGCCGGCGGCGGCAGTCCTCCGGTGACCCGGCAATCGTGTACTTGTCCACCAACGAGGAGAAGTCCTGGTTGTACTGCAGGCTCAGCTGCTGGTTGGCCAGATCGAGCGCGGTGGCCCGATCCTCGTGCACGCAGGTGAACACGAACAGCCCGGTTCGCACAGGGTCGCCAGAGCGACCCACTTCATCGCCGAAGGCCGAGATCTTCCCCACACTCTCCCCCAGCATCTCTGGCGTGTACATGTACGGCATCCAGCCGTCCGCGTAGCGGGCCGTGCGCTTCATGGCGGCGTCCCTGCGGCCGGCCACCCAGATCGGCGGCCGGGGCTTCTGCACCGGCGAGGGGGCGATGGTGATGCCGTCGAGCTTGGTGAACCGCCCGTCGAAGCTCACGTTCTTCTCGGTCAGCAGGCGGCTGATGACCTCGAGCGCCTCGTTGGTCCGGGCGCCGCGTTCGCGCACCGGCACCCCGCAGGCCTCGAACTCCTTGGCCATCTCACCGCCGACGCCGACGCCGAAGGAGTAGCGACCACCGGAGACCACGTCCAGCACGGCCACCTGCTTGGCCAACAAGGCCGCCGGATAGAGGGGCACAAGGACGATCCCGCTCATGAGCTTGATGCGCTCGGTCGCCCCCGCCGCCGCGGCCAGGGAGATGAGCGTGTTGGCCACCGGGCCGTGGAAGCTGACGTGTTCACCGGTGAGGAGGTAGTCATAGCCGAGCTCCTCGGCCCGTCGGGCCTCGGCCTTGGCGTTGTGCAGCAGGCGCAGTGAGATCCCGAACTCGACCGACTCAGCCATGTGTGCTCCCCTCTCGACCCTTGTGGCATTTCGGGCGCCTTCTTTCTTACTCGGCCCCCGGGTTCGCCGCCGGAGCGACGCGTCTCGGCCGTCTGCGCGCGAGGACCTCGGGCTGCTGCGGGTGCCGGTTCCAGACGGCGACGTCACGCGCCGGGCCGCAGCGCTACCGTCCCGATCGACCTGCTGAGGCCGACGGGAGGAACCGTGCCCTGGGACGAGGATGTCGCCGAACTACGCCGGCGCGAGGAATTCGCCCGCGGCATGGGTGGCCCGGAGTCGGTCGCCTTCCAGCACAGCCGGGGAAAGCTGACCGTTCGGGAACGTCTGGCGCTGCTCGCGGATGACGGGTCGCTGCGGGAGTTCGGCGGACTGCGCGGCCAGGCCCACTACGACGAGCGCGACAACCTCGTCGCCTTTACGCCCAAGGGGGAGGTCAACGCGGTCTGCCAGATCGATGGACGCAAGGTCGTGGTCACCGCCGGTGACTTCACTGTCCGAGGTGGGTCGGCCAGCGGCGGGCACGGTGGCCTCGGCGAGGAACTGCGCCCGAACGAGCGGGCGCTCGAATGGCGGCTCCCGCTGATCCGGCTGCTCGACGCGGCCGGCGGCAGCGTGCGGGGATTCGAGGAGCTCGGCCGGACCTACGTTCCCGACGGCAACATCTGGTCGACCGTCGACGCGCAGCTGCTCAGCCAGGTGCCGGTGGTCTCCGCCGTCATGGGGTCGGTCGCCGGGCTTCCGGCGGTCAACGCCTGCATGGCCCACTTCAACGTCATGGTGGAGGGCACCTCGCAGCTGTTCCCGGGGGGACCTCCGGTGGTGAAGGCGGCGCTGGGCTACGACGTCTCCAAAGAAGAGCTGGGCGGCCCGGAAATTCACACTCGGATCAGCGGTTCCGTCGACAACCTCGCTGCCACCGAGAAGGACGCAGTGGCGCAGATCAGGCAGTTCCTCTCGTATCTGCCGTCCAGCGTGCACGAGGTGGCGCCCCGCATCGACTGCGACGACCCCACCGATCGGACCGAGCCCGAGCTGCGGTCGCTGATCCCACGTGACCCTCGCCGGATCCACAATGCCCGGCGGCTGCTCGATCTGGTGCTGGACCGAGGGTCGCTGTTCGAGATCGCACCCGGCTACGGACGCTCCCGCATCACTGGTCTGGCTCGCCTCGGCGGCTACCCCGTCGGCGTCATGGCCAACAACCCCATGCACCTCGGCGGGGCGACCGACGTGGCCGGCGGGAACAAGGTGATCCGCCTGCTGCAGCTGTGTGACACCTTCCATCTCCCGCTGGTTTCGCTCGCGGACGAACCCGGGTTCTTGGTGGGCATCGACTCCGAGCGCGCCGGCATCGAACGGGCCGGCGCCCGCCTCGTCTCGGTCAGCTGTCTGAGCCGCATGCCCTGGATCACCGTGGTCCTACGGCGGTTGTACGGGGTGGCCGGCCAATGCCAGCACCGGCCGACCGGGATGTTCCGGCGCTACGCCTGGCCGTCTGCCAATTGGGGGTCGATGCACATCGCCGGAGGTGCGTCCGCGGCCTACCGGCGGGAGATCGCATCAGCCCCCGACCCGGCCGCCAAGCAAGCCGAGATCGAGGACCGGCTCCGGGCATTGGCCTCGCCGTTCCGCACGGCGGAGGCCACCGGCCAGGACATCATCGACCCCGCCGAAACCCGGCCGTTGCTGTGCGAGTTCGTCGAAGACGCCCAGCGCATCCTCGCCGGACAGCTGGGTCCGTCACCGCTGCCCTACCTGCCGTGAACGCCGCCGCTCGCTGGTGGACGCTGGCGCCCCGCCGCCGGCCACGTGACCGGAGCGATGGCGGCACCACTACGATCCTCGGACCGACTTCAGCCGGTGACCTGGAGATGGCCGGCTGGGAGATGCGAACAGGGGTCGTTGCCAATGGACTGGTTCCGCAAGCGCCGCCTCGGTGACCTGCCTGCTGAGGCTGCGGCACGGTGGGGAGACCGTTGGGCCTTGGTCTACAAGGGCAAGCGCTGGACCCACGCCGAGTTCGCCGCCGAAGTTGATCGGGTGGCGAAAGGCTTGATCGGACTGGGTGTCGAGCCTGGCGAGAAGGTCGGCATCTGGATGGTGAACCGACCGGAGTGGCTGTTCTTGATGTACGCCATTCCGCGGGTCGGGGCCGTCACGGTGCCCCTCAACACCCGCTATCGCACCGACGATGTGGCCTACACCGTCCACCAGTCGGACACGGTCACCCTGGTGGCCAACGACCGCTCAGGCCCCATCGACTACTCAGCCATGCTGCGCGAAGCGCTGCCCGGTCTGCCGAAGCTGAAGCGCCTGGTCATCCTGGGAGACGACCGTCCTTCGGGCGCTCTCGGCTGGGAAGATCTGCTCGCCGCCGGCGAGACGGTGGCCGACGGCACGCTTCTCGAGCGGGCGGCCGCCGTCGACCCTGACGCCCCGACACTGATCATCTACACCTCGGGCACCACGAGCCTGCCGAAGGGCGCAGTGCACAGTCACGTCTGGATCCGCAACGTGGCCGAGCGGGCCATGTTGCTCGGCAACACCTGCGACGACGTCCAGATCACGTACTTGCCGCTCTTCCACGCCTACGGCTACTCGGAGATCGCTGCCATGACGGCGCTGACCGGTGGCACGCAGGTGCTGGTGGAGACGTTCGATCCAGAAGAGATCCTCGACCTGGCCGAGTCCGAGGGGGTGACGATCTTCCACGGCTTCGACGCCCAGTGGACCGACCTGTTGCGCGCCCAGCAGGCTCGTCCCCGACAGCTGGGCCTGCGCTATGGCTCGTTCGCCGCGGGCATGGAGAGCTCGACACCCATCGCCTACAGGACGCAGGAGGTCTTCTGCCCGACCGTTTCCGGCTGGGGCATGAGCGAGACGTGGGCGTTCGTGTCAGCGTCGCATCCCGCGCACTCGGTGGAACAGCGGTGCGAAGGCTCGGGTTATCCGATGTTGGACATCGAGGTGCGGGTGATCGACCCGGCAACCGGCGACGACGTGCCAGCTGACACCCCCGGTGAGCTGCTCGCACGCGGCTACACGCTGATGCACGGCTACTACGAGAAGCCGGCCGAGACCGCCGAGGCGATCGACGCGGAGGGATGGATGCACACCGGCGACCTGTGCCGCATTCGGGCGGACGGTCACCTGGTGTTCATGGGGCGGCTCAAGGACATGTTGAAGATCGGCGGCGAGAACGTGGCGCCCGCCGAGGTCGAGGGTCGCCTGCGGACCATCGACGGCGTGATCGATGCGGCCGTCGTCGGCTATCCCGACCCGCGGCTTGGTGAGGTGGCCGTGGCCTATGTCTCGGTCGAACCGGGCGTGACGTTGGACGAGGAGACGATGCTCGGCCACCTGCGGGGTCGCATCGCCAGCTTCAAGATCCCCCGGCACCTCCGGTTGATGGAGACCCTGCCGATGACCCCTAGCGGGAAGGTTCGCAAGGTCGAGTTGCGGGCGCTGGCCCTCGAGGAATTGGGCGACCCGAACCACGGGTGAGGGCGACCCGGTCGGTGGTTTGCCGACAGCGGTGGTCGGGAATTGGTTCGGCGCCGGACGAACACCGGTATTCCTCGGAGGCGGGGAGGTGCGGAGCATCGGCTCGGGCAACGTGAACCGAGCCCGAGCCGATCGCGCCCGACCCCGCCCCGTTTGACCCCGGCCGATCGCCGATGTGTCATCCACGTGATGCTCTAGTCACGCAGCGCGCGAGTTTGGGTCGAAACTTGGCCGGGCTGACAGGTGCTTTCGTCGCCCTTGGGGTTTCCACGGTGACGGAACCGCGAGGTACTCGCCGCGGCCCGGGACTTCGGGAAGCGGACCGCGTTGCTGACTCGCTCGTGGGGGGTGCGCAGCGCCCGCGAAGCGCTCCGGCGGACTACCGCGTTACTGGATGCAGCAGGGTCAGGCGCGGGCGGGCACGCCGAGGCTCTCCAGGAGGGCGCGGACGCGCTCGCCGATCTCGTCGCGGATGGGGCGGACCGCCTCGACGCTCTGTCCGGCGGGGTCGTCGAGGGTCCAGTCCTCGTAGCGCTTGCCGGGAAAGATCGGGCAGGCGTCGCCGCAGCCCATGGTGATGACGACGTCGGCGGCTTGGACGATCTCCTGGGTCCAGGGCTTCGGGTACTCCTGGCGGATGTCGATGCCGACCTCGGCCATCGCCGCCACCGCGGAGGGGTTGACCGCGGTGCCGGGCTCACTGCCACCGGACCACGCGATGGCCCCGTCTCCGGCGAGGTGGTTGAACCAGCCGAGGGCCATCTGCGAGCGCCCCGCGTTGTGCACGCAGAGGAACAGCACGACGGGCAGCCCGTCGCGGGGCCTGCCCTCGACCTTGGCGAGGGCGCGGAGGCGTTGGCGGGCGAAGCGCTCGGCGAGCAGCGGCACGAAGTTGATGACCCTGACCCCGCTGGCGAACTGCTCATAGCTGGAGGCGAGGAACTCCTCGATCGTCTCCTGGCCGAAGGTGCCGTCGAACTCCTGGCGGAGGTTCGCTGCAGCGCTGCGCAGCAGATGCTGCTGCTCGATCGTCATCTCGGACAAGGTCGGCATGGCGTGGGGCTCCTGTGCTCAGTCGGGCTCGTGGGGGACGACGACGTCCTCGGCGTCGAGGTCGGGATGGAGGAAGCGAGCGATCACGACTGCGATGGCGGCCCCGATCACCTGCGCGACGACGAACATCGGCACCGAGGAAGGCTTGATGCCGGCGAAGGTGTCGCTGAGCGTGCGGGCGATCGTGACCGCTGGGTTCGCGAAGGAGGTGGAGGAGGTGAACCAGTAGGCGGCGGCGATGTACCCGCCCACCGCGAAGGGCGCGGTGTGGGCCTTGCGGGAGCGGACCACGCCCAAGATGACGAGGAGCAGGCCGATGGTGGCGATCACCTCGCTGAACCACAGCGCCCCCGAGGAGCGGGCGTGGTGGGAGAGGTTGATGGCGTCGAGGTCGAACATGAGGTTCGCGGCGATCGCGCCGAGGCAGCCGCCGAGGATCTGCGCGGGGATGTAGGCGAGGGCGTCGCGGGTGCTGATCCCGCCGAGCGCCCGATCCGCGAGGGTCACGACGGGGTTGAAGTGCGCCCCGGAGACCGAGCCGAACGCGAGGATCAGCGCGACGAGACCGGCGCCGGTGGCGATGGAGTTCTCCAGCAGCTGGAGGCCGCGGTCGGTGCTGAGCCGTTCGGCGTAGATGCCCGAGCCGATGACGATGGCGACGAGCATGGCCGTGCCGAGCGCCTCGGCCACGAGCTTGCGGGCCAGCTGTACTTGATCGGCCCGGGCCGCGGTGGGGCTGGTGCGAAGCGGTGCGGTGCGGTGGTCGAGGTCGGTCATCACGCCGCCTTCGCCACGAGCGAGGAGATCCGCTCTCGCAGCTCGACCACGGTGGCGTCGAAGGCCGCCGGCGTGCCCACCGGCACCGGGTCGGGCACCGACCAGTGGACCCAGCCCCCCTCCGCGACGCCCTCCTCTTCGTGGGCGCGGTCGCAGACCGTCACGACCAGCCCGGGACGCATGTCGAGCTCATCGAGATGGCGCGGTGTCGCCCCTCTGAGGTCGAGGCCGGCGCGTCGGGCCGCCGCCACTGCCCCCCGGTGGACTCGTTCGGCCGGGTGGGTTCCCGCCGAGGTGGCCTCGGCGCCGGTGAGCTGGTGCCAGAGGGCCGCCGCCACCTGGGAGCGTGCCGAGTTGTGGGTGCAGACAAACAGCGCCGGGCCCACCGGAAGCGACGCGGAGGGGGCCAGCCCGGCGAGGGCGTCGCGGTGGAGGTGGACGTAGCGGCGACGGCCGTCCCCGGATGAGCGGGTGCGGGTGATCAGCCCGACGCGTTCGAGGACGTCGAGGTGATGGGCCAGCAGGTTCGACGGAAGCTCGACGAGGACCTGCAGCTCGGAGGGCATCCGGTCCGAGACGCACAGCTCGTCGACGATGGCGAGACGGACGGGGTCGCCGAGGGCGGCGTGCCGCTCGGCTCGCGAGGCAGTTGTGGCGTCCACCTACCCCACGGTCTCACTCCAACAGAGTTGAGTCAATCTAGAGCGAGTGAATAGCAGGGGTGTGGTCGGTGAACCGCTACAGCACGCCCGCTGCGCCGATGGCGGCGCCTACGCTGCAGCCGATCAGCCCGAGGCCACTATGCACGAGCCATGGCTCAGCAGCAGCGCTCAGCGGACTCGGGAGCCGACCCGCAGCACATTTCCTCCTGGCCGGGCTCCACCGAGCGGAGCTCGCCGGCGGGGTGCTCGACGTCGCTGAGCACGGTGTAGATCTCCCACGGCTCCCCGTCGGGGGCGTCGACCCACACCTTGTCCTGCACCGCGTAGCAGCACGCCACCTGGTCCTCGGTGGCGGTGACCAGTCCCTCCGCCGTCAGGCGGGCGGTGGCCGCGCCGACCTCATCGGTGGAGGCGACCTCGACTCCCAGGTGGTTCATGGTGCCCGGCTCGCCGTGGCCCTCGATGAGGACGAGCTTGAGCGGCGGCTCGGCGATGGCGAAGTTCGCATACCCAGGCCGGCGCTTGGCCGGCTCCGCCCCGAAGAGCCTGGAGTAGAAGTCGACCGCCTTCTCCAGGTCAGACACGTTGAGAGCGAGCTGGACTCGTGACATGGGGTGGACCTCCGGATAGATTGACGAGAGTCGATGGGACGCACTGTCGCGTACATATCGACCTATGTCAATACGTTGTGGAGGTTCGGTGGCGACGAGGCAGCGGTCCACGACCGAGGTGTTCGATGGCACCTGCTGCGCGCCGCTGTCGTCGAACCTGAGCGACGAGCAGGCCGTCGACCTGGCCAAGGTGTTCGCCGCCCTCTCCGACCCGGTGCGCCTGCGGCTGCTGAGCATCGTCGCCAGCCAGGAGGAGGTCTGCTCGTGTGAGCTGCAGGAGCCGCTCGGCAAATCGCAGCCCACCGTCAGCCACCACACCAAGGCACTCGCCGAAGCGGGTCTCATCGTCGGTGAGAAGCGCGGCAGGTGGATGTGGTGGCGGGTCGTGCCCGAGCGGTTGGACGCGCTCCGCGAGGCGCTGCGTTGAGCCCGGGGCTCGTCGTGCGGCGCATGGTCGAGGCGGACTGAGCCTGCCGGGTCAGCACCGAAGTCAGCTGTCCCGGCCTCGACCACCATGCCGGGCAGGTGCAGCGGGCGCCTTGTCGACCTCCCGTGGGCCCTCCCGGTTCCGTCACCGGACAAACCTGTATGCCGCCGCTAGCCGGGACGCTACGTCCCTGAGCTGGGCAATTGCAGGCGTCGAGCACGTCACGTAGTTGAGTTGGCCCGCAGTGTGGCACTCGTGGGGGCGAGCGGTTCAAGGACTCGGTGCAGGGCCGTCATGGCGGCAACGAGGAGACCCCACCGGATCGCCACGCCCGAATCATCGACTGACTGTTTGCTCGGATCAGGGTGGCGGGGGGCACAGAGGCTACGATCCGCGGTGGACGCGTCCGGACGACCGGACGGTCAGCGGTCGGTGCAAAGTTCCGTGCCCGACCGCCGTCGCATGGAACGGGGGATCATGGCCGGGTACGACCTGCACATCAAAGGGGGCACGATCGTCGATGGGACGCGGGTGCCGCGCTACCGGGGCGATCTCTGGATAAAGGACGGCCGCATCGCCCAGTTGGGTGGCCGAGCGCCAGGCAGCGCTGAGCGCACCATCGATGCGGATGGACTCATTGTCGCTCCCGGCTTCGTAGACCTTCACACCCACTACGACGCCCAGGTCCGCTGGGATCCCTATTGCACCACATCGGGATGGCACGGGGTGACCTCGCTGGTATTGGGTAACTGTGGGTTCGGCTTTGCCCCGTGCAAGCCGGATTTCCGCGAGCGCTCGATGCTGACGATGACCCGCACGGAGGCCATCCCCTATGCCTCGATGAAAGAGGGCATGAACTGGGATTGGGAGACCATTCCCGAATATCTCGACAGCCTGGAGCGCTCGCCGCTCGGTGTAAACGTCATCCAGTACATGCCAACGGCATCGCTCATGACCTATGTCATGGGTCTGGAAGCGGCCAAGACCCGACCGGCCACCCCGCAGGAGCGCAAGGAGATGCAGCGCCTCCTGCACGAGGGCATGGATGCCGGTCTATGCGGCTTCTCCATCCAGCGGCTCGGCCCTGATTCGACCCAAGCCGATTTCGACGGCTCGCCGATGGTGACCGACACCATGTGCGACGAGGACATCCTCTGCCTGGCCGAGGTGCTCGCCGAGCGCGACGAGGGATTCATCCAGATCACGCAGTCGACGGGCGATGCCCGAGGCGACCTGGCCTTCCAGGAGAAGCTGGCCGCGGTGGCCCGCCGGCCCATCCTTCACAACGCGATCATCGCCGCCACACAGGACGCGCACATCCATCAGCGCAGCATGCGCTGGATCGAGAAGTGCTGGCAGCAGGGCCTACCCGTCTACGGCCAGACGGCCACGCTGCGGACCGGCAATGCGTTCACGCTAGAGCACTGGAATCTCTACGACGCCAGCCCGGCATGGCGGGCAATCACGACCGGTTCGAGGGAAGAGAAGCTCGCCAAGATGAGCGACCCCGATCTCAAGGCGGCAGTGGTTCGCGAAGCCGAGTCGGCTGACAAGAAGCTGCAAGCTATTCAGGCCGGCGTCAGCGGATCGCCCCGTCGTCTGATCGTCCAAAGTGTCGGCGCCCATCCCGAGCTCGACGGTTATGTCGGCAAGTCGCTGCACCAGATCGCCCAGGAAGAGGGCAAGCACCACATCGAGGTCATGATCGACCTGTCCGTGGACGGTGGGCTCGATGTCGAGTTCCTCCAGCCGGAGCGCAACTTCAACGCCGATTTCAACGCCGAGATGATCAACGAGTCCCCGTACACCATTCCCGGTGTTTCCGACGGTGGCGCTCACACCAAGTTCTTCAATGGCGGTTCATGGACGACAGATTTCCTACGTTGGCTGGTGCGCGACGAGGAGAAGGTCACACTGGAAGAGGCCCACTTCCGGATGTCGGCCCTGGCCGCCCACGCCGCCGGCTTCAAGGATCGGGGCACGCTCCGCGAGGGCTCGGCAGCCGATGTGGTCGTCTATGACCTCGAAGAGCTCGAGGTCGAGCCTCATTGGATCGGCGAGGTCGTACACGACTTCCCGGGCGGCGAGTGGCGCCGTGTCCAGCGGGCAAAGGGCTACGAACACATCGTCGTGAACGGTGAGGTCACCTTCGAAAGCGGCGTGTGCACGGGCGCAACCCCGGGCAAGCTGCTTCGTCACGGTCGCGGCTGACCCGCACGCACGAGTCACATCGAAACGAATCACGTCGGCGTCCCGCCCCACCGGGCGGGACGTTCCGCGTGCGGGCCCAGCGCGGCCAGCGCGATGGCCCTACGGATGACCGGCGGCCGTGCGCAGGGGGAGCGTGCCTCCGTCCAACGAGCGTCTGCTCATGCACTACCCATACGGCCTTGGCCTTGCGCCGGCGTGGTCACCCAGCGGGGCAGACCGTGATTCCCGGACGGCTTGCGCGGGTTCCGGCGAGCACCGGCGGCGATCCCTGGGCGAGGAGTTGGAGTGGCGCTCCGGCCAGCAGCCCCTCGATGCTCTCGGCCGGCGCCGGTCGCCCCAGCCCATAGCCCTGGGCCAATGCGCAGCCGCAGTCGCGCAGCATCTGCAGTTGCTCGGCGGTCTCGACGCCTTCGGCCACGACCGTGAGACCCAGCGCATCACCCAGGTCCACGAAGGTCTTGAGCAGCGCACGGTCCTTGGCCTCATGGGCCGCTCCGGACACGAAGACCCGGTCGAGCTTGAGGATGTCGACCGGCAGCTGACGCAGGTAGCCCAACGACGAGTAACCAGTACCGAAGTCGTCGATGGCGATCCGGCAGCCGAGCTCGCGCAGCTTCGACAACGTCCGCCACGAGGCTGGATCGCCGGTGAGCAGGCTGTCCTCGGTGATCTCGACGACAAGACGGTCACCCGCCAACGATCTGGCCGACAGCACACCTGCCAGCCAATTGCTGAACTGAGGCTGCTGCAACTGGGTCGGGGAGGCGTTGACCGACAGCCATGGAAGGGGACGGCTCCAGCCGGACCGGCCCACCGACCACTGCGACATATCGGCCGTGGCCCGACTCACGATCTGCTCCGACAGGGCAACCAGCAACCCGGCCTCCTCGGCGACCGGAAGGAAGGTGGCCGGCGTCAGGAACGTGCCCTGACGACGCCAGCGGGCCAGGGCCTCGAGCCCGATCACCGCACCGGAGGATAGGTCGACGACGGGTTGGTAGAAGGGAACGAACTCGTCGGAGGCCAGACCGGCCCGCATGCGCGACTCGGTCTCCATCCGGTCCAACGCCCGGGCCCGCAGCGAGTCGTTGAACACGGCAAAGGTGTTGCGGCCCTTGCGTTTTGCCTCGTAGAGGGCCGCGTCGGCGTCCCGGAGGAGCTCCGCCGCCGAGGAGCCCCCCTCGACGAAGGCCACGCCGATACTGGCCTGCACGACGACCGATCGGCCACTGACCTTGCAGGGCGAGGACAAGCTGCTGGCGATGCGTCGGCAGAGGAGCTCTGTGCCCTTCGCGTGGCGATCCATCCGCCCGAGCTCACACACGACAGCGAACTCGTCACCGCCCAACCGGGCCACGAGCTGACCACGGGGAACGGCGGCCTCCAGCCGGCCGGCGACCGTCTGCAACAGCTCGTCACCGGTCGCATGGCCGAGGGAGTCGTTGACGACCTTGAAATGGTCGACGTCGATGACCAACAGGCAACTGCGCGGACCGGCGCTCTCGAAGCGATCGATGGCCAGCTCGAGGTGTTCGAGCAGCTTGAAGCGGTTCGGCAGGCCGGTGAGGGGATCGTGGGTCGCCGCGCGGGACAATTGGGCTTCGGCCTGCTTGGCCCGGGAGACATCGATGACATGGGCCACCGAATGCAGCGGTGCACCGTCCACGTCGCGAACCAGTGCCAAGGCCATGTGCACCCAGGTGGGCTCTTTGGGGCCGACTCGGAGGCAGCGGTCCTCCTCGAGGTGATCGATGCGTCCCTCCGCCAGCGCAGCCAGATGCGTGGCTACCTCGGCGCGCTCGACCGGATCGATCAGGTCGGTCAGCGCCACACCGTCGAGCTTCGAGGCGGGCACGCCGATCAGGTCGGCGAGCCTGAGGTTGGCATCGGTCAGACGGCCCTTGCGGTCGACGAGCGCCATGCCGACCGGCGCGCCATGGAAGGTTGCCCGGAAACGGGCCCGGTCCTCTTCCAGTCGACGGACGTTCCTGGTGTTGTCGCGCAAGACGAGAAGGAGGTGGTCCTCGCCGATGCGGATCGCCCGGAAATTGAACGTGCCACGATAAGGCGGGTCTTCGGACCACCAGAGCTGGCCGCTGGCCTCGATGCCCGAGTCCAGCACCTCGAGGCACGCGGCGAACGCGCCCCGCTCGGCCGCCTGCGCCCACAGCTCACCGCAGTCGCGACCAATGGCGGACTCGGCATCGGCTTGCCGAGCCCGTGCCGCGGCGTTCATGTACTCCATCACCATGTCGGTCGCCCGACCTGAGGCGTCGAGGACCGCCCGGCTCAGGGTGACGGCGTCGGGGAAGTGCTCGACCGCTTCACAGATCACGGCGACGTCGAGCGATCCCTGAGCGTCCGTCCGGGCTGTCGTCACGCAGCGCAGTGTATGGACCGCTCGTTGTCCTGCCGCTCGCCATGGAAACGCGCTAACCGCGACATACGGCCACCGTCATACACTCGCGCGCGTTACGTAGTGGGTCCGCCACAAAAGTCGGTTTACCGCGCGCATCCAGGTGATCGACTTGGCGCCTACTGGTCGAATCGATGTCGATTCGACGAAGCCTCCTTGAACCCGAGTGCGTGGTTTGAGCAGGATCATAACGCCCCGAGCGTCGGGATGATCACTATGCGTGCTATTCACGGGATGCCAAAAGCGATGGGGCGAACCCCCCCAGGCCGGCTCCTACGCCGTTCCCATGAAACGAAGGCCGTCTCGGTCCACGACCTCGGCCCGCTTCTCGCCCTGGCGAAGCTTGGTCGAGCCAACCGCACGCTCGAACTGATCGACCAAACCGATGGAACGAGCGTGCTCACGCATTTCAGGCACGACGTACTCGGCGAGCAGCTCGAGACTCCGCATACGGTCCGCGTTGGCCACGGGACCCTGGATGTGCAGGAAGATCATCACGCCTGGCCGCGTGACCGACATCAGCCGCTTCACCTTCTCCGAGACCTGCTCCGGGGTGCCGACCAGCACTGTGTGGGCTTCTTGGGCCCGGTCCAGACCCCGAGCGAGCTTGCGCCGGATGCTTTCGAGGTCTTCGTCGGCGGGCCGGTCGTCGCCGTATTGGTTCATGCGTCGGGCCTGCGCGAGCCCGCCCCACGTCGTCGCCTTGCCCCCGCTGTCCGCCAGCCGTTTGGTGGCGAGGCGGGAGTTGTACCCCGGCGGTAGCGTGTGCTCCGGCCGGCTGAAGGCGTTCTGCCCACCGCCATAGATGAAGCCCCGCCCGAGCTCTTGGGCCTTGTCCTCCGTGTCAGCCACGAACGCCGGCACCACATAACCGAAGTTCTCCGGGCCGGCTTGGAAGCCCAGCTCGGCCGCTCGGTCGGCATAGAGGTCCCAGAGGTCGCACGTGGGCGCAATTGCGGTTCCGAGACCGATGTACGGATAGCCGCGCTCGGCGGCCCAGATGACGGTCTCGGGGGAGAGCACGCCCGGCATCCAAATGGGCGGGTGCGGTTTCTGGTATGGCAGGACCCAGGGGTTCACGTGGCGGTAGTGGAAATGGGTGCCCTCGTATCGCCACGGACCGGGTCGGGTCCACGCCTGGATGATGAAGTCGTGCGCTTCGTTCAAGAGCTCACGGTTGTAGGCCGGATTGGCGTTGTTGAAGATCTGTTCGGAACCGGCACCGCGTACCCAGCCGCTGATGAGCCGGCCGCGAGAGATGAGGTCGATGGTGGCCAGCTCTTCGGCCAGGCGCAGTGGATGCTTGTTGACCGGTAGCGGATTCCCGATGAGGGCGATCCGCGCCCGCTCGGTGATTCGGGCCAAAATGGACGCTTCGACGTTCATCACGCTGCCCATGCAGATGGGGTTTCCGTGGTGCTCGTTCAAGGCGAGGACGTCGAAGCCGAGCTCGTCCGCCCGGGCGTATTCGTCGAGCCAGTAGTTGTAATCATCGGCGGCACGAACTGCATCGAAGCGATCGTTGGGGAGGGCGAAGAACGCCTTGTTCCTGAGGATGTCGTCCTCGTCGAGCCACCGATACGGACGTTCGGTGAAATAGCCGATCTGCATTCGGTTGCCCCCCGTTCCAGTGAACCTGCCGATCGTAGTAGCGGTCGTCACCGAAGGTCAGTTGGTGCGGCGCCGGACCGATCAGCCGTTGCGTTTGGCGGGATAAGGCCCGTAGGGAGTCATGTAGGCGAGCACGTCGGAGGGATCCCGTGACCAGCGCAGCGCCAGCACGTCGTCTGGGGAGCAGCGGCCGGTCAGCGCTAGGAGCAGGTCGAATGTGGGTCCCTCGACGGTGATGACGGGTTGGGAGACTTCCACCAGCGTGTCGCCTTCGGTGGTCCTGACTGCGACCTCGCCCCGGCCGGCTTCGCTGGTCCGCACGGCGAAGAGCTCCGCGTACCGCCTGGCCGTGGCGCGGATGCCGGCGGAGTTCGGGTCACCGGGCTGTCCGAGGGCGTGCCGGATGTCGTGTTCGTGGATGACGGCGTCGGCTGCCGCGGCCAGAGCGAGTTCGGGCTGGTCCTCCAGCAATTGCTCGAAGCGTTCGCTCAGCTGGAGCCACTCGGAGCAGACGGCCTCGAGCGGCTTGCCGCGTCGGGCTTCCACCTGAGCGGCGGTCCACGCCGGACTGCCGAGACCGGCCATACGGCCCGCCAGTACGTCGTCGGCGATGCCGGTGAGGTGCGAGATCACGTCGTGCACCGACCAGCCCGGGCAGGCGGGAACGGGTGTTCCGGCTGCGGCCTCGTCGACGCCGCCGACCAGCGACAAGACCTGGCGTCGGCATTCGCCATAGGTAGCGACATCAGGAAGGGCGATCGTGATCATGTCCGTTTTCCCCTGTCCGTGGATCGTTCCGGTGCGATCCGGCATAGGGTCAAGCTTCCGGCACGGGGCGACTGGCGACAATTACCCGCTGGGTAATGGTGGTGCTTCAGCTCCGGGGCAGGTGGTGGCCGGCAGTTGCTGCGGCTGACCGGACGTCAGGCGCTATTGGCCCATTCGTCGAAGGGGATGTTCCAATGCCCCCAGCCGTTGTAGGGCTGTACCTGTTCGGCCGTGTTGCCTATCTCGACGGGATCGCCGATATAGGTGAAATCCATCATCCAACTGGCGTCTTCGTTGGAGGCGTTGACGCATCCATGGGAGATGTTGGCTGAGCCAAGCTGGCCGTTCCACGGTGCTGCATGCAGGAACGTGCCCGAGTTCGTGAGCCGTTGTGCACTTCGCACGGTTACCAGATAGGCGTCGCTACCGGTGATGCCGACACTGGTGGAGTCCATCTCGAAGATGTCGTGCTTCTCCATGATGAGGTCGGTACCGGAGGCGGTCGGATAGGCGTCGCGGCCGGTGGAGATCGGCATGCTCCTCACCGGCTCGCCGTTCACGTAGGCCACCATCTGGTGCGTAGCCGCGTCGATGGTCACCTTGTGGGCCTCGCCGGTCCTGAAGTGCTGCACCACCGAGCCGGTGAACCATTCGTCGCCGATGGTCCGGCCGGCGAGGTCGGCGGTGACCGTGACCTCCGTCTGGCCGGGCCAGTAGTAGCGGGGTCGCCAGTCCATCTGGGTGTCGCTGATCCAGCGCCAAGCCCCTTCGACCGTGGGCGTAGAAGTGACCGTGAACCAGCGGACGATGGTGACCCGTTGTTCCTTCGGCACCGCGGAGGAGAAGCTGATCATGATCGGCATGCCAATGCCGACCGTGTCGCCTTCTGCCGGGTAGATGTCGACGGTGCCGGTCGTGGGAGGAGCCGGAAGGGTGGTGAAGTTGGCCAGACGGGTCTCGCGGGCATCGCCGCGGTCGGCCGCGACGGTCACCGTGACCGTGTAGGTAGCGCCGAAGTCGAGCGGGCGTGCCGGAGTGAAGGTGGTGTCCGAGTAGGTCCCTTCGAGCGGGCCAGCTGCCGAGGTCACCGACATCGAGGTGATCCGTCCGCCTGTGGCCGCCGCTGAGATGGGAGCGTCGGGCCGGACGTCCGTGCCGCCGGGGGGTGGACTGAAGGTGACGTCGAGTGGCGGCGCGGCTGTCGTGGACGTGACCGCCTGCGTGGTGTTGGAGTCGGCCGGCCGGGATGTCCCTGCGGCCGAGGCGCGGCCGACTCCTGCGGCCTCTTCGGCCTGGCGTCCAACGGTTTGACAGGCGGCCAGGCTGGTGAGGAGCCCGATCGTGACCAGCAGGCGGAGCGTTCCCGGGTGCCGCCCGGTCGAGCGGGCGGCCGCTTGGAGGCGGTGAAATCTTTCGGTGCGTCCCACACCGAAAGCAGTCGGGGGTCGCACCACGCGGTTGACCCTACACAGAGAACGGGCGAGCGGGGCGTCGCCCAGGTGAGGAAGTCCTGGCTGTTCGGGGT
>JAXDQG010000737.1:0-8952 GCA_034667945.1 Acidimicrobiia bacterium
CTCATCAGCCACATCGTCGTCCGGGACAACCAGATCGCCGGCTGGGAGAGCCACATCGTCATCCGGGAGAACAACCTCTTCGTCCCGGACAACCTCTTCGTCCCGGACAACCACGTCTTCGTCTGAGACAAGCAGATCTCCTGCCGGGACAACCACGGCCTCATCAACAGGCAAGGCTGGCTCGGCCGTCGTCTCCGAGCGGCGTGAATCGCCGGGCCCGGACCGTCGAACCGCCCCGGTTCGGCCCAACGCGGTCTGCTGCTCCTCGATCGAGCGTCGCAGAGCCGGTGGAAGCAGCGGCGCAACAAGGCCGTACATCACCCGACAGGTGAGCTGCTGAGACCGCAACCACAGGTCGAAACTCCAGCGCATCGAGCGCAGGACGTTCCGGGGGGTTGGCAGCAGGTCGGTAGCGTCCATGCGCGCGACGCTAGCAAGAACTAGCGGCCGCTTGGCATACCTAGCGAGAGATCTCGGTCACAAATCGAGCGGAGCGACGGCCAAACGACCGCCGCTCCGCGACTGTTCCTGTAGCTCAGACTTCCCAGGTGGGCTGGCTGAGCAGCAGCGCCTGGAGGTCGCCAGGGCCGGAGCGCTCCTCCGCAGCGACCAACTGGCGAGCGGTCTCACCCGAATACTCAGCGGCCTCGACCGCCCGGAAGACGCCGATCGGAGTGGGCTGCGTGACACTGTGGGACAGCTGCGCGAGCATGAACGCCAAGCCCGGATCGGGCCGTGTCTCGTCGTGAACCAGCAGGGCGTCCTCGCCGGCGTCTGCAACGTCGACGATGCGCAGGGCACCGTCGGATCCCATGACGACGCCCTTCTCCTGGTCCTTGCCGAACCGCACCGGCTCACCGTGCTTCAGCGGGATCAGCATGTCGTCTCGGTTGGCCCGGGTCGTCAAGGTCTCCCACGCGCCGTCGTTGAAGACGTTGCAGTTCTGGAAGATCTCGACGATTGCTGCACCCTTGTGGTCGTGAGCACGGCGCATCATTTCCTGCATGTGCTGCCGGTCCATGTCGTGGGTGCGGGCCACAAATGTGGCGCCAGCGCCGAGGGCGACCGAGATGGGATTGAAGGGAGCATCGATCGAGCCGTACGGCGTCGACTTCGTGACCTTGCCCAGTTCGGAAGTGGGCGAATACTGGCCCTTGGTCAACCCGTAGATCATGTTGTTGAACAACAGGATCGTCATGTTGACGTTGCGCCGCAGAGCGTGGATCAGATGGTTGCCGCCGATCGACAAGAGGTCGCCGTCACCGCCGACGACCCAGATGTCGAGATCCGGACGCACCATCGCCAGACCCGTCGAGATAGCGGGTGCACGACCGTGGATGCCATGCAAGCCATACGTGTTCATGTAGTAGGGGAATCGGGCGGCGCACCCGATACCGCCGATGAACACCGTGTCCTCGCGCTTGACGTTGAGCTCCGGCATGAGGAGCTGCACTGCGGTGAGGATGGAGTAATCGCCACACCCGGGACACCAGCGGACCTCCTGGTCCGACTGCCAGTCCTTCCGAGTCGTCGGCGGGGGAATCTGGACATCCGTCATTGCTCAGTAACCCCCAAGTGCGTTCATGATGCCTTGCTCTACCTCGGCGGCCGTGAACGGCACGCCCTGCACCTTTGAAAGGGACTGCGCGTCGACCAGGTACTCAGCCCTGACCAATTTGCACAACTGCCCGGTGTTCATTTCGGGCACGAGAACCTTCGGATATCGCCCCAACACTTCGCCGAGGTTGCTCGGGAACGGGTTGAGATGGACGATGTGGCAGTGGGCCACCCTGTGACCCCGAGCCCGCACGCGGTCGACGGCAGTGACAATGGAGCCCCAGGTCGAGCCCCAGCCGAGGACCAGCAATTCGGCATCGTCAATGTCGCCGGTGACCTCCGCCAGAGGAATGTCCTGGGCGATGCCGGCGATCTTGGCCGCCCGCGTGGCGACCATGTGGCCGTGGTTCTCGGGGGTGTAGGAGATGTTGCCCGAGCCGTCTTCTTTCTCGATGCCACCGATGCGGTGCATGAGGCC
This sequence comes from Acidimicrobiia bacterium, assembly GCA_034667945.1. Taxonomy (GTDB): domain Bacteria; phylum Actinomycetota; class Acidimicrobiia; order Acidimicrobiales; family CAIXPF01; genus JAXDQG01. Next base: position 2,036 of record JAXDQG010000737.1, read on the forward strand.
CGGCGTGCCGGGGAGGGCCCATTGTCGGGCGAGCGTGTCCGGATCTCGGACGTACGGCCAGTGCTCAGGCTGGCCCGTCTCGTCGTTGATGTGGTTTGGCTCGGCGGCGAATTGCGTCGAGATGTCGGGCAGCGTGGAAACATCCGGCAGCAGCCAAGGCTCGGAGCCATTGGCGAGATAGCCGTCGGACAACACGATCACCGGCGTGCGGTACTTGAGGGCGATACGCGAAGCCTCGATGGCGACGTCGAAGCAGTGCGACGGGCAGTAGGAGGCAACGATGGGCAGCGGCGCCTCGGCGTGACGGCCGTACATGGCCATCATGAGGTCGGCCGCCTCGGTCTTGGTGGGCAGGCCGGTCGATGGGCCGCCCCGCTGGATGTCGATGACCACGAGGGGCAACTCGAGGGAGACGGCCAGTCCCATCGTCTCGCCCTTGAGAGCCACACCCGGGCCCGAGGTGGTGGTGAAGGCCAGCGCACCGCCGTAGGCGGCGCCCAGCGCGGAGCTCGCACCCGCGATCTCGTCCTCGGCCTGCAAGGTGCGCACGCCGAAGCTCTTGTGTTTCGAAAGCTCGTGAAGGATGTCCGAGGCCGGGGTGATGGGATACGAGGCGAGGAAGACCGGGAGCTTGGACAGCACACCGGCCGCCACCATGCCCCACGCCATGGCCGTGTTGCCGTTGACGGAGGTATAGACCCCGGGCGCCTGCTCGGCCGCCTTGATCTCGTAGCGCGAGCCCGTGAGCTCGGCCGTCTCGCCGTATGCATGACCGGCGCGAAACGCCAGCGTGTTGGCCTCGAGCACCTGCGGGTTCTTGCCGAAGCGGCTCTTGAGGTAGTCGAGCGTGGGCTCGAGCGGCCGTGAGTACATCCAGCTGATCAGCCCGAGGGCGAAGAGGTTCTTCGATCGCTCCGCGTCGCGGGGCTTGACGCCTGCCGCCTTCACCGCCTCTTTGGTGAGCGAAGTCATCGGCACCTCGATCACCCGGTACGCCTTCAGGTCGTTGCCCTCACGGGGATCGCTGTCGTACCCGGCCTTGGCCAGCTCGCGCTCGACGAAGGCGTCTGAGTTCAAGATGACCGTGCCGCCCATCTCGAGCTTGTCGAGCTCGTTGCGCAGGGCTGCGGGGTTCATGGCCACAAGCACGCTTGGAGCGTCACCCGGAGTGGTTACATCGTGGTCGGAAATCTGTACCTGAAACGCCGATACGCCGAACAAAGTGCCCGCCGGAGCCCGAATCTCAGCCGGGAAATCGGGCAGCGTGGCGAGGTCGTTGCCCAAGACGGCGCTGGCGCTGGTGAAGCGCTCGCCGGTGAGCTGCATGCCATCCCCAGAGTCACCCGCAAAGCGAATGACCACATGGTCCAATGGCTCAGCGTCGCCCGACGCGCCCGGACGTGTCTGGACGTCGGTCACGGATTTTGACCCCCAGTGTGGTGTCTCTGTCATGGCCCGTCTCACGCACCTCGCGGAGGCAGGCTTCGGGTACTCAACCTAACGCGTTCACCGCGTCTGTTGGTAACTCGCTGGGTCGGCATCGCCCTGAATGTAGGGCGAACCGCCTTCCAAACGAGACATAAGTCACACGGACGGGTGACCGAGCGCGTCCAGCGCAACGAACCCGCTTGTCCTCTGGGCGGCGCGCTGAGCGCCTCGATCAGGCCAGGGTGACGGACGGGTCGAGATACACATCCTGAATGGCGTGCAGCAGCTCGACACCCTCGGGCATCGGACGCTGGAAGGCCTTCCGTCCGGAAATGAGGCCCATGCCGCCCGCACGCTTGTTGATGATGGCCGTCCTCACCGCGGCTGCCGTGTCACCGGCCCCCTTGGACTCGCCGCCGCTGTTGATCAACCCCGAGCGACCCATGAAACAATTGGCCACTTGCCAACGGCAGAGATCGATCGGATTGTCGGTTGTCAACGTATCGTAAACTGCTTGATTGGTCTTGCCGTATCCGCTGAAGGCGTTGAATCCGCCGTTCGTTTCGGGCGCCTTTTGCTTGATGATGTCGGCCTCGATGGTCACCCCAAGGTGATTGGCCTGACCGGTGAGATCGGCCGCCAGGTGATAGTCCACCCCGTCCTTTTTGAAGGCGCTGTTACGCAGATAACACCACAGCACGGTGAACATTCCCAGCTGGTGGGCCTGATGGAAAGCTTGCGAAACCTCGATGATCTGGCGAGTCGACTCGTCCGATCCGAAGTAGATCGTTGCGCCTACGCCGGCCGCGCCAAGGTTGTAAGCCTCATCGACGCTGCCGAACATGATCTGGTCGAACTTGTTGGGATACGTGAGCAACTCGTTGTGATTGAGTTTCACGATGAAGGGAATCCGGTGCACGTAGCGCCGGGAAACCGCGCCGAGCACGCCGAAGGTTGACGCGACCGCGTTGCAGCCGCCCTCGATGGCCAGCTCGACGATGTTCTTCGGGTCGAAGTAGCGCGGGTTGGGGGCGAAGCTCGCCGCCGCCGAGTGCTCAATCCCCTGGTCGACCGGGAGGATCGAGACATAGCCGGTATTGGCCAGGCGGCCGGAACCCAGGAGGGTGCCCAGGTTGCGAAGCACCTGGGGCGACCTGTCGGTATCCACCACCACCCGCTCGATGAAGTCCGGGCCCGGCACGATCAGGTCATCTTTCGGGATGCCTTTGGAGACGTGGGTGAGCAGCTGCTCGGCCTCGTCGCCCAACAGACTTGCGTAGTCCACCACGGGTCGGCTCCTCCGTTGTCTGCGTCGCCCGCGCATCGGGCGCGATCACGCCAAGGCTAGCGGCCTTCGGAGGGCCGTCCAGGGTTCCCGACCTCACCCTTCTTTCGCCGCATGTAACGCAGGAGGAGCGTCGAGGGGCTCAAATGGCTGGTCTCGGCCAGCTCGAAGCGCCGTTCCACGGGTTGGTCGCACAGGCGGAGCCCTTCACCGAAGATCAGAGGCTCGAGCGTGAGGATGAGCTCGTCGACGAGGTCCTCCTGGAAGAACTGCCCGTAGACCTGCTGCCCCCCGAGCAGGGCACAGCGTTTCCGCCCGCGCGCGCTCAACTCGGCCACGACGTCCGCCGGGGGTTGGGCCGTGAATTCGAGCTGGTCCGCGACTCCATCCCCCGCGAAAGCGTCGGGGTTCCGGGTCATGACCATGCGAAGCAGGTCGGGCTGCACCCGGGGACGAATGTGGTCACGATCGGCCCTATACGTCCCGGCACCGAAGATGGCGCAGTCGAAGGTCGCCAGGGCTCGGCGGAAGTGCTGCTGATCTTCCTCCGACGCCCACCCGATTGCCCCTTCCCCGCGGTGCCGGGTGATGCAGCCGTCGATCGACTGCACGGCGATGATGGCAACGTGCATCGGGTCAGGCGTTGACGTCGACGACGACCCGGCCCCGTACCCGGCCCTCGAGGATGGCCGCGCACATCTCATCGACCTCGCCCAGCCCGATGGTGGTCGTCATGGCGGCGAGCTGGTCGGTGTCGAGGTCTCCGGCCAGCCGCTCCCACGCCTCTTGGCGGGCGGTCAAGGGCGCCATCACAGAATCCACCCCCACCAGCGTCACCCCCCGCAGGATGAACGGCAGAACCGTCGTGGGAAGGTCGTTGCCCTGCACGAGCCCGCAGGCTGCGACGGTGCCGAGATACCGAGTAGACGCGAGCACGTTGGCCAAGGTGTGACTGCCCACAGCGTCGACCCCGCCCGCCCAGCGCTCAGATTGCAGCGGTCGCGGGTTCGGCTCGCTCAGTTGGGTACGGTCGATGATCTCGGCGGCACCGAGACCGCGCAGGTAGGCCTCTTCTTCCGGACGCCCGGTTGAGGCAACGACTCGATAGCCGAGCTTGGCCAGCAACGCGACCGCGACCGAGCCCACGCCCCCGGCCGCACCGGTGACCACCACATCGCCATCACCGGGCTTGACGTCGTGCCTCTCGAGTGCCAGGACGCACAGCATGGCCGTATATCCCGCTGTCCCGATGGCCATCGCCTGCTGGGGACTGAGCGTGTTCGGCAACTTGACCAGCCAATCGCCCCGCAGGCGGGCCCGGTTCGCAAAACCGCCCCAGTGATTCTCGCCCACGCCGAAGCCGTTCAGCACGACGTTGTCTCCGGGCGCCAGACCAGGGAACCCGCTCTCGAGGACCGTGCCCGCGAGGTCTATACCCGGGATCATGGGAAAGTTGCGCACCACGGGCTTGCCCCGTCGAACGGCCAGACCGTCCTTGTAGTTGATCGTCGAATAGCCGACGTCGACGAGGACATCTCCCGCCGGCAGGCTGTTCTCGTCGACTTCGCGGACGGACGCAGCGGGGCGCTCCTCCCCCGCTTCCAGCACCAGGGCCCTGAACATGTGGTCGACCCTAGACCGAGGCCGTCGCCGCGGTTCAACCCAGGCTACGCACGCGATCGGTGACGTCGAAGAAGTCGGGGTCCGCGGCAGCGATGCGGCGGAACAGCTCGCGCGCCTTGGGCAGCTCGCCCGCCCTCTCGTAGAGGTCAGCTAGGGCGTACATGCGACGAAGGTGAAAGTCCTTCGGTCGCTGGGGCGGATCGAACGCCCGAGACAGGAGATCGATCGCCCCGGCCAGATCGCCCTGGTCCGCCAGCGCCCCGGCCATCACGATCCTGCCTTCGGTCACCAGTTCCGCCGATGGCGAGGCCGCCCGTAGCTCGGTCCACAGACGCTCGACGTCATCCCAACGCCGAAGCGCGCGGCTGCAGTCCGCCATGACGGGATGCTGCTCGGTAGAGGACGTCAGGGCAGCGAAGACTTCGAGCTCACGTAGGGCCAACGCCCATTTGCCGAGGCGGTAAAGCGCCAGGCCGTACAGCTCACGGGCAGGTGCCAGCGAGGGCGCCTCGGCCACCAGCCGTCGCAAGCGCGGCTGCGCTTCGTCGAGCCGGTCGGCTTCGAAGGCCCTGGCGGCTTCACGCAGCTTGCGCTCGAGCCGCATCGTGCCTTGTCGTCCGACCGCTTTCTCGAGCTCGTCGCGGTCGATGGCGAGCGGGGCCGGTTCCGCCAGCCGGGGCGCCGGACGCTGTGCTTTCACTGCCCGAGGAGGAGCCGATGGCGTGCTGGTTCGGGGCGGCGCCTCCTCCCCGGTCGGGGCGGGAGCAGGACCCCGCGCTGGATAGCGCTCGCCACCGAGCCGGCCCTCGACCAGCCGGGCGGCCGCTCGCTGCGCCACGCCGCCCCACCCGCGAGAGGAGCCGGCGCTCACGGCGCGTTCAACACCACCCCGTCCGGAGGCCCGGTCCGGGCCGGAACGACGGCCCGCCACCGGAGCTTTCCGTCCACCAGCGGCAGAGCCAGGACCTGCGTTTCGGCCGCGGCCGCTGGGCCCGGTCGTGCCCTTCACCGGTGGGCCAGAGCGCCGCGTGCCTGGACCAGCTGACCGTCGACTCCCGGAGGCAGGGCCGGGGGGCCTGCGACCATCCGCACCGTCGCTGGCCCCACTCGGCCGCCGATCGGCTCGCGCGCCACGGCCGCTGTCACCCCAGCGCGCCCGCCGATCCCCTGATCCCTCTCGGTCCGTCGAACCCGACACGCGACGCCCACCGGACCGTTCACCGGACCGTTCCCCCGACCTGCTGGTGTCACGGGTCCAACGAGCGGACGCGCCGCGCGATCCATCCGATGAGCCGCGACCGGCTGCGGGCCGGCGCGTGCCTTCCCGCGACGTCCGGCCCTCGCGCTCGACGTCACCGACACCGCCACTCCGGCGGGGCCGACTATCCGGGCCGCTCTCATCGCGGCGCCTGTGGTAACTGGCAGCCGCGGGACCGCGGTTGGTGCTGCCTCGGCCGACAGAGCCCGACCGACCCGTGCTCGTCCCACGATCAGCCGGCACGCGTTTCCCGGAGACGCCGCCTGCAGCGCGAGCACCGCCGGTGCCGGCACGGCGCCCGCGAGAGGGACCACCCGTCTGCCGGCCGCCCGCCGACTTGCCCTCGCCTCGATCGTTCTCCTGGCGACGAACCACAGTGGACCTCTCCTCCGCGGCAGCCCCAGGGGTGCCGCACGACAGGCGGGCCACGTTACTGGCCGAGCACAGCACGCCGGGGATAGCGGCCGAGCCCAAAACGAGGACAGGCCCCCAAATGGGGGCCTGTCGCGTGAGAAATCCGGCGGCGTCCTACTCTCCCAGGGCGATTCCACCCAAGTACCATCGGCGCTGGTGGGCTTAACTTCCGTGTTCGGAATGGGAACGGGTGTGACCCCACCGCCATTGCCACCGAAACCTTTTGCTCAATCGACGTTGACCGTCGAGAGCTCCATAGCGAGCACGGGCAGCTTCTTCGAAACCAAGCCCTCGGCCGATTAGTACCGGTCGGCTGAACGCATTGCTGCGCGTACACCTCCGGCCTATCAACGTGGTGACCTACCACGGGCCTTACCCGGTTGACCCGGTGGGGTTTCTCATCTCAGGACGAGTTTCCCGCTTAGATGCTTTCAGCGGTTATCTCTTCCGTAGGTCGCTAACCAGCCGTGCCCCTGGCGGGACAACTGGCACACGAGAGCTACGTCCGTTCCGGTCCTCTCGTACTAGGAACAGCCTCCTTCAGAAACCCTACGGCTGCGGAGGATAGGGACCGAACTGTCTCACGACGTTCTAAACCCAGCTCGCGTACCGCTTTAATGGGCGAACAGCCCAACCCTTCGGACCTGCTTCAGCCCGAGGATGCGATGAGCCGACATCGAGGTGCCAAACCTTCCCGTCGATGTGGACTCTTGGGGAAGATAAGCCTGTTATCCCCAGGGTACCTTTTATCCGTTGAGCGACGGCGCTTCCACACGCAACCGCCGGATCACTATGTCCTGCTTTCGCACCTGCTTGACGTGTTAGTCTCGCAGTCAAGCTCCCTTGTGCCATTGCACTCGACGCCTGATTGCCAACCAGGCTGAGGGAACCTTTGAGCGCCTCCGTTAC
>JAXDQG010000738.1:0-3650 GCA_034667945.1 Acidimicrobiia bacterium
GACGTCGTCAGCCCCGGTCCACAGGCGACGTCCAGGCCATCCCAGTGCGGCTCGGGGGCCAGGAGGTCCAGACCCCGGCTGGTGAGGTGCACCATCCGCTCCCCGAACATCTCGTCGTAGGCGACGGCGACCCGCCCCCAGGCGTTGCGCATCCCCGTCTTCTCAACGGTCTCGTCGTTGTCTTGCACGACGCCAGCGTAGGCCGGGATCCCTGGTTCCCTCGGTCAAGCTGGCGGCTCAAGCTCGAGGGGTTCGCCGTCTCGCTCCCCCTGGCCATCACCCAGCAGGAACTGCCTCCGCCGGGAGGGTGAACCGGAACGTCGCTCCGGGTGGCTCGGCCTCGGTGTCGAGCCAGATGTGACCGCCGTGGTACTCGACGATCTTCCGGCAGATGGCCAGGCCCATGCCCGTCCCGGGCTGGTCACCGCGCCGCTCCCGCTGCATCATCCCGAAGATCCGTTCGGTGAACCCCGGCCCGACTCCGGTGCCGTTGTCACTCACCCGGAACAGCCAGTCGTCGCCGGCCCGCTCGGCGGCCACCTCCACCCGGGGTGGATCGGCGCTCCGGAACTTGACGGCGTTGCCGATAAGATTCTGGAAGAGCCGGGTGAGCTGGGCGGGATCGGCCGGCAGCACCGGCAGGGCGTCGCCGACGACGATCGAACCCCCGTCCAGGGTCGGCTCCAGCGCGGTCACGACGTCGGCCACCACCCGGGCGGTGTCAACGAGAGCGCTGGGCGACCCGGCCGCTCCTGTCTCGGCGAACTCGAGGAGGCTTCCGACCATCACCTCCATGGTGCCCGTCCCTCGGCAGATGGCGGCGACGTACCGCTTCGACGTGTCATCGAGCTCGGCGCACTGGCTGGCGAGCAGGGCGGCGAATCCACCGACGACCTGCAGAGGCTGGCGCAGGTCGTGGGCGGCCAGGGACGCGAAGGACACGAGCTCGCCGTTGCGCCGGCCGAGCTCCTCACTGGCGGCCTGCACGGCCTCCTCGGCGTGCTTCTGGTCGCTGACGTCGTGCAGCGTGCAGAAGGACCCGTTGACGGAACCGTCGGGGGCGTGGCTGATCACCCCGGTGAGGCGGGCAAAGGACGTGGTTCCGTCCGGGCAGTAGGGCCGGATTTCGACCGAGAACCTCCCTCCTTCCGACAGTCCGCTGAAGGCGGAAGCGACCACATCCCGATCTTCCGGATGGATGAACGTCCTCCAACCCTCGTCGACCATGTCGTCGGGCGTGGTCCCGCACAGCGAGGCGAAGGCCTCATTGGCCCACACGACCTGCCCGTCCACATCGATGCGGCCGACGCCCTCCACGGTGAGTTCCAGCGCCCGGCGCAAGTCCCGGCGCTCATCCTCGGCCCGCTTGGCGTCGGTGATATCCCGGCTGATCCCGAACACACCGACCGTCACCCCGTCATCGTCGACGTAAGCGGCCTTGGTGGACTGGAAGACCCGCACGCCGCCCGGCATCGGGACGGTCTCCTCCAGAGTGACCGTTGTGCCCGAGGCGAAGACCTCGTCGTCGACGGCCCGCAGGGCCTGCACCGTCTCAGGACTGAAGAAGTCGGCATCGATCCGCCCGATGATCTGCTCGGGGGCCACCCCGAACAGGGCCGCGGCGGCGGCGTTCACGCCGAGGTAGCGCCCGCAGCCGTCCTTGAGATACACCGCGTCCGGCGTGGCGTCGAGCGCCCGGAAGAACTGGCGCTCCAGCGAGAGCTTGGGTTTGGGCTGCCACCGGGCGGCTTGGGGTGTCACACCGTTGCCCTTCCTTCATACGCCGTGCGGAGGCCCTCGACGGGAAGGTCGTGGAGGAGGCCGTAGTGGCGGAAGGCGCTGCGGATGTTCTCCCGCAACGACTCCCCCTCCCACGGTTTCTTGTAGAACCGGTAGATCGCCCCGCGGTTGATGGCGTCGATGACCGATTCGAGATCGGAATAGCCCGACAGGATGATCCGCAGCGTGTCGGGATGGAGGTCCTTCACCCGGTCGAGGAACTCGGAACCGGTCATGACGGGCATCCGCTGATCGCACACGACGACGTGCACCTCGTTGAGGGCGAGGAGCTCCAGAGCTTCCCCGCCCGAGGACGCCGTCAGGATGCGGTAGCCATCCTGACGCAGCAGGCCCTGCAGCAGGCCCAGAATGTCGTCATCGTCGTCGACCAGCAACAGTGTCTGGTGGACGGCGCCGTCGGTGTCTTCGGGGGCCTGGAGGCGCATCCCCTCAGCCAGCAACAGCTCCAGCTGCGCCACCGGCAACGGCCGGCTGACGTAGTAGCCCTGGATCTGGTCGCAATGGTGGCGCCGGAGGTAGGCCAGCTGACCGGCTGTCTCGACGCCCTCGGCGATGACGTCCAGCTTCAGGCTATGGGCCATCCGGATGATGGTCCGGGCGATGGCGGCGTCATCGGCGCTGCTCGTGATGTCGCGGATGAAGACGATGTCGATCTTCAGCTTGTCGATGGGGAAACGCCGCAGGTAGGCCAGGCTCGAGTACCCGGTCCCGAAGTCGTCGATGGAGATCTGCACGCCGAGCGCCTTCAGCTTCTCGAGCGTGGCGATCGTCCGGTCGGTGTTCGCCATCAGCGAGGTTTCCGTCAGTTCGAGCTCGAGGAGCTCGGCCGGGATGCGGCTCGTCTCGAGCGCGCCCATGACATCCGCCTCGAGGTCTCCGTCGATGAGTTGGCGGGCCGAGACGTTCACCGATACCTGGAACGGGCCGATCCCCGAGCGGATCCAGCGGCCGACCTGCTCGCAGACCGTGTCGACGACCCAGCCCCCCACCGTCACGATGAGGCCCGTCTCCTCCAGTACCGGGATGAAGTCGGCCGGTGACACAAGCCCGTGGCCGGGCCGCTGCCAGCGGAGGAGAGCCTCGAAGCCGGCGATGCGTCCGCTGCCGAGATGGACCTTCGGCTGGTAGTGGAGCACGAACTCGTCGTTGGCCACCGCCCGGCGCAGGGCCGTCTCGAGGTCGAGCCGGGCCAGCATCTCCGTGTTCATCGCGGCGGTGAAGAAGCGGAACGTGTCGCCCGCCTGCTTCGCCTGGTACATGGCCGTGTCGGCGTAGGTGAGCATGGCCTCGGGGTCGGTGGTGTCGCCGGGATAGACGACGATGCCGACACTGGCCGTGGTGGTGACCTCGTGGCCGTGCAGGTCGAAGGGTGGCCGCAGGGCCAGTCGGATCTGGCGGGCCACCAGCGAGGCATCCTGGCCCGATTCCAACACCAGGATGACGCCGAACTCGTCCCCCCCGAGGCGCCCGACGGTGTCCCGGATGCGCACGCAGCCCGTGAGGCGATCGGCAAGCTGGCCGAGCATCTCGTCGCCCAGGGCGTGCCCCAGCGTGTCGTTGACGTCCTTGAAGTGGTCGAGGTCGAGGAGGAGCACGGCCACGTCCAGCTGTTTGTCCGAGGCCACGGTCAGGGTCTTCTTGAGGGTCTCGGAGAACAGGGTGCGATTGGGCAGGCCGGTCAGGACGTCGTAATGGGCCAGGTGGTGCAGCCGCTGCTCCGCCGCCCGCCGCTCGGTGATGTCGCGCATGACCGCCACGACGATCCAGTCCGTCTCCGAGCGCTGGGCGTGGCGGTGGACCTCGACGGGGAACTCGGATCCGTCCTTGCGCCGGACGGATTCCGTCGTCTC
>JAXDQG010000739.1:0-4162 GCA_034667945.1 Acidimicrobiia bacterium
CGTGCCGACGTCGACGGTCTCACCTTCGGGCACCCGGATCTCGGAAAGGATGCCGCCCGCCGCGGAGGGCACCTCGGAGTCGACCTTGTCGGTCGACACCTCGAACAGCACCTCATCCTGGGCGACGGTGTCTCCCACGTTCTTGAACCACTTCGTAATGGTGCCCTCGGTGACCGTTTCACCGAGCTGGGGCATGAGGATGTCGGCCACGTCAGGGGATCCTTCGAACTGGTGAGGTCTGGGCTCGCGGTAAGAGGCTCAAAGAGCGGGCTCGTGCGCTGGACTCGTTCGATGTGGGCCTCATGGGTCCGTGTGTCGGGCCACGAGGTCGGTTTCGCAGGTTCAGACTCGCGGGAGCGCTGTTGGGTGACGTCCCTGGTCCCGGGACTGTCGGTCAGTGGAGCGAGCGCCCGGTCAGCGACAACATCGTCTCGCCGAACAGCTCACTCATGGTCGGATGCGGCTGGATGAAGTGGGCCACCTCGTCGACGGTCGCCTCCCAGTTGACCGCGAGATACCCCTGGCCCAGTTGTTCGGTCGCCCACGGGCCCACCATGTGCACCCCCAGTATGCGGCCGCCGGTGCCGTCCGGCTGCTTCTCGGCGATGACCTTGACCAAGCCCTCGGTCTCGCCGATGATCATCGCCCGCCCGTTGCCCACGTGGCGGTGCTTGGCCGTGACGACCTCGTAGCCCTTCTCGATTGCCTGCTCCTCGGAGTAGCCGGCGAAGGCCACCTCCGGGTGGCAATAGATGGCCCACGGCACCCGTTCGTAATCCACCGGGACCGGGTTCTCCCCCAGGATGTCCTTGATCACCGTGATGCCCTCGGCGAAACCGACATGGGCCAGCTGCGGGGTGGCCACGAGGTCGCCGACCGCGTGCACACCTTCGGCCGATGTGCGGCACAGTTCGTCGATCTTCACGAAGCCCCGCTGGTCGACCTCGACACCGGTGCCTTCCAGGTCGAGCAGGTCGGGGAAGGGGCGGCGGCCGACGGAGACCACCACCAGGTCGACGTCGAGGTTCTGCTCGTCGCCGAAGTGCACCGTGGTGGAGCGGCCGTCTTCGCTGGGCGTATGGCCGGTGACCGAGACACCCGTGTGGATGTTGATGCCGCGCTTCTTGAACGAACGCACCACCAGGTCGGCCACGTCCTTGTCGCAGCCGGGCAGGATCTTGGGCAACGCCTCGAGGATCGTCACCTGGGTGCCGAGATCGGACATCATCGAGGCGAACTCGCAGCCGATGGCACCGCCGCCGATGACGACTGCCGAGCCGGGTAGGGCCGGAATGGACAACAGCTCGTCGGAGGTGACGACCAGCTGCCCGTCGATGTCGAAGCCGGGGATCGAGCGGGGCACCGAGCCGGCAGCCAGGATCACATGGTCAGCCCGCAACTCGCTGGTCGACTCGTCACTTCCGTCGACCACGACCGTGCGATCGGCCTTGAGCCGGCCGACACCGTCATACAACGTGACCTTGCGGCTGCGCAGCATGGACCGCAGGCCGTTGGTCAACGTGTCGATGACCCGCTGCTTGCGGTCCATGGTGACCCCCCAGTCGATGGAGGGCTCACCGGCATTGATGCCGAACTCCTTCGCTGAGCTGACGTGCCGAAACACCGACGCCGTCTCGAGCAATTCCTTCGCCGGGATACAGCCCACGTGTAGGCACGTCCCGCCGAGCTTGGCCCTCTCGACCAGCCCGATGTCGAGGCCGGCGGAGGCACCGTAGAGCGCTGCCGCGTATCCACCCGGTCCGCCGCCGATGATCACCACATCATGCTTGTCGGCCACTGCCTTCTCCTGGGTCGCGGGCGCGGCCATCGTATCGACCCGGGGGGACCTCACCGGGCCTGCTTCAAGTCGGCCGAGCAGGGAACCTTCGATGCCGGGCGAAGCCTGGTCAGCTGATCATCAGGACCTGAACGGTGAACGCGACGAGGATGGCAAGACCGCAGAGGAGGGCCAGCAGCAAAAGCATCCGCGTGCTCATTCGGCTGCCGACCCTATCCGGTCATCCGCGGTCTCCGAGGAGCTGGGGAAAGCGGGGCGGAAGGCGAGCTGCTCCGCGTTTCTTTACATATATCAAGAAATACCATTGATGGCCGGTCGGTGCGTCGAATTCGCCGACTGGTGCGCCGATTCGACGTCGATTCGACGCCACTTTCGGCGAGAGTTTGGGAGCCGCGACGCGGGCTAAAAGAAGCCGCTGAAAGTGGTCAAGAACGCATATTGAGGTCACAGGCCGAATATTGACCGGCGTCAAGCTCGATGCGCATCGAGCCAGTCGGCCACGTCAGCCAACACCATTGCCTTCTCCGGCTCGTTGAACAGCTCGTGAGCCGCGCCGGGATATTCCAATAGCCGTTTGTCGGCCGATCCGACACGGTCGAACAAGCGCCGCATGCCGTCGGGCGGCACCAGCTTGTCGTCGCCTCCGACGAGCACGAGGACCGGCAGCGTGAGCCCGCCGACCTCGTCTTCGAAGAGGGCCGCCCGGTCCACCAGCTCGCTGGCGAGGCGGGCGGTGAGCTTGCCGTGGTGGACGAGCGGATCCGCGCGGTACGCAGCCAAGACCTCGGGGTCGCGGCTCACACCCGAGTCGTCGAGGGAGACCACCGGCGCAGCGGGTGCGACACGAGCCACCAGCCGGCCGGCAACCACCAAGGCCCGAGACACGCCGGCGGTTGGATCGACCGAGGGACCGGACAAGACGAGACCGGTCCACGCTGCAGGCCGCTCGATGGCGTGGGCCAGGGCAATCGTGCCGCCCATCGAGTGGCCGAGGAGGAACTGCGGCCCAGGCTGGCGGGCGGCGACCTGCAATCGAAACGTCTCGAGGTCGGCCAAGAACGTGGAGAACCGCTCGACGTACGCCCGACGACCGGGCGAGCGACCGTGGCCGCGCTGGTCGTAACTCCACACGTCGTATCCCCGACCGGCGAAGTACCTGCCCACGTGCTCGTAGCGCCCGGAGTGCTCGGCCACCCCGTGCACCAGGACGAATGTGGCCGCGGGACGGCCGTCCGGCTGCCAGCGCTGGGAGAAGAGCTCGAGCCCGCCCGACGCGCGGAAGCTCGCCCTATGGTGCTGCATCGGAGCGGGAGGCTAGAGGTTCTCAATCAGGCCGGCGGCGGCGCCAGCTGTACTCGAGGACCTGGCCGATGATGCCGCCGATGACTGCCGTGATGACGAGGGCCACCCAGAGCGGCGTGCGGCCGTGAAGGATGACGAAGTCCACCTGAACGCGCTGGGCGTTCTGCACGACGAAGACGATCAGGATGGCGGCGAGAACGGCGACGGCCGCGAGGCGGGCGTTGAGCCTGCGTTGGGCGCCAGCGCGGGCCGCGCCCTTTTCCTCCGAGGCCGGTTTACCGGATGACTTGGGTTGATAAGACACCCCGCGCCCCCTTCGGTGCGGTGTAGCCGCTGCCCTGCTGGGAGCATAAGCCCGCAGAGGGCCGAGCGACGGGAACCCAGCTTTGATGGGCACAGAGGCGTCGGGAGGCCCTATCCGCCCATGTCCTAAGCCCGCACCTACCTCGCCAGGGAGCATCGACTGTGGAAGTGGCCGTCACGGGAGCATCCGGACTCATCGGAACCGCACTTTCGGAGCTTCTCCGAGGCGAGGGTCACAAGGTCATCCCGGTGGTCCGCCACCGCCCGGTCGGGCCGGACGAGATCGGCTGGGATCCGAGCGCAGGCGAGATCGATGCCGAGGGGCTCGAGGGCATCGATGCCGTCGTGCATCTGGCCGGTGAGAGCATCGCCAGCCACCGTTGGACGGCCGAGCAGAAGCAGCGCATCGAGCGGTCACGGGTCGAAGGCACGCAGCTCCTGGCCAGGACGCTGGCCGGGCTCGGCCGTCCGCCGAAGGTGCTGTTGTCCGGCTCCGCCATGGGTATCTACGGGGATCGTGGCGACGAGGTCCTGACGGAGGCCAGCCCGCCTGCCGACACCTTCCTGGCCCGGGTGTGCAAGCAGTGGGAAGCCGCCACCAACGATGCGGCCGACGCGGGGGTCCGGGTCGCCAACCTGCGGACGGGCCTGGTGCTGTCCCGCCATGGCGGTGCCCTGGCGAAGATGTTGCCGTTGTTCAAGCTGGGTCTCGGGGGCCGCCTCGGATCCGGTCGTCAGTACTGGTCGTGGATCTCGCTC
>JAXDQG010000740.1:0-12224 GCA_034667945.1 Acidimicrobiia bacterium
TCTTCGAGCTCGCGGGCGATCACATCCGGTCGGACGCCATCGATGTTGTTGAGCGACAGGTACCCGAAGCGCATGGGCGATTCCCTCCTCCTACCGGACCTTCCGGCAGCGGGTCGGAGGTTAACCCGCGGCCGTTTGCGCCACGCATGGTCGTCCGGAGGAGGACCGATTCAGGCCGCGCGTGCGAGCCGGTTGCGCAGTTCGCCCGTGCCCTCGCCGGTGAGTCCGTCGAGCCCAGCCGGGCGGCCGGACAGCGCCAAGGCGAGATCCTCCGTGGTGCCCTCGACCCGGGGAGCTCCCTCGACCAGACGAGACCAGGGTGCGTCGGTGCTGAACAGCGAGAGCCCCTCCGCTTTCTCGCGCGGCTTGAAGAGCGCGCTCTTCACCGAGCACAGGGCGTCGAGCAGCGAGACGCTCTCTTCCGGGCTCAGCTGCCGGGTCAGGCCGAGCGGCCGACGCATATCGAGCTCGTGCACCAGGTTGTCTGCGAAGAGATCACGGGACTTGATGAGTCGACCGAGGCCCTTCGGCGACGCTCGCCCTTCGTCGTACAGCGCGACCAGCTCTGACTGCGCCATCGAAGCGGCCAACCGGCGGGACTCGATGTCGGATGCCCGGGGGACGTTGCCGCGATAGCGCGCCACCATGGTCAGCACTTTCGGCAGCGGGGTGGTGAAGCCGAAGGTCATGTGGGCCATGACGTCACGGACCTTCCAGCCCGTGCAGAGGCTGTCGTGGTTCCACTGCTCGTCGGTGAGGGTGTGGGCCAACTCGGAGATCCGATCGGTCTCCGCCTTGGCCAGAGGCTTGTAGTCGCGGTCCATGTGGGTGCCTTTCGTTCCCCTCGCACCAGAGTTTTCCTGCTGCCGCTGCTCTTCGTCGTTGGCGCTGAGGATGGATCACGGATTGCCGTCATCGGCCCGCTCGTTGGCCGGCGGAGCCGCGACTGGGGCAGAGTGGGAGTGCGTCTGCTCGTCGGGGCGGACCGCCCAAACGATTAAGGGGGGATCGTGGCCAACGACCTGTCCGTTCGGGGGAAGGTGGCCGTCGTCGGCATCGGCGAATCCACGTACTACAAGCGGGGCCAGTCGGAATACCCCGAGTTCGTCCTGCTGCTCCAGGCCATCCTCCAGGCGTGCCGCGATGCGGGCATCAGCCCGAAGGACATCGACGGCTATGCCTCCTACAGCAACGACCGGAGTCTGCCGACCCGCATCCACACCGCTCTGGGCGCGAATGAGATCCGCTTCTCCAACATGCGCTGGGGGTCGGGCGGCGGCGGAGCGGCAGCTGCGGTGGGTAATGCCGCAGCCGCCATCACCGCCGGTCTGGCCGACTGTGTGGTCGCCTTCCGGGCGCTGGCGCAGGGCCAATTCGGCCGTTTCGGCCAAGGCCGCGGGGGCCGTTTCGTCAGCGGCGACTTCGCCTACACGCTGCCCTATGGCTTGATGTCGCCGGCCCAGGTGTACGCCATGCGCTCCACACGGCTGTTCCATGAGCACGGCGTGAGCCCCGACACGTTGAAAGCGGTGTCGTTGGCCGCCTATCACCACGCCCAGAACAACCCCCGGGCGGTCATGCACGGTCGCCCGTTGTCTTCGGAGGCCTACGACGAGGCCCGCTGGATCGTCGAGCCGTTCCGACTGTTCGACTGCTGTCTGGAGAATGACGGCGCCGCAGCGCTCGTCCTGATGTCAGCCGAACGGGCCAAGGAGATCACCGACAAGCCGGTCTATGTGCTGGGCGTGCAGGAGGGTGGACCGTTCCGCTCCGGGGCGTCCGTGCACAATCAGCCCGACTACGCCACCTCGAGCTTCAAGCAGTCGGCCCCTCGCCTGTTCGGCCAGGCCGGTGTGAAGCCCGGAGATGTCGACGTCGTACAGTCGTATGAGAACTTCACGGGTGGGGTCGTGATGAGCCTCATCGAGCACGGTTTCTGCAGCTATGAGAACGCTAACGAATTTCTGTCGTTCGACAATCTCGTCGCGCCGGACGGCAAACTTCCGCTCAATACTTCGGGCGGTAATCTGGCTGAGTGCTATATGCATGGGTTGGGGCTTGTAATAGAAGCTGCCCGTCAGGTGCGGGGCGACTCGCCCAATCCTGTGCCGGATGTGAAGGTCAGCTTCGCCAATGCCGGTCCCATGGTCGAGATCTGCTCGGCCGTCATCTTCGGGAATGAGGAAGCACTGGGATGAGTGACACCAGCTATGTGCTGCCGGCCGGCCTGCCGGGACCGGTACCGGCCGCCGACGGGCTCGACACGACCTATTGGGAAGGCACCAGGCGCCACGAGCTGCTTGTGCAGCATTGCCCCTCATGCGGGACGTGGCAGTGGGGTCCGGAATGGATCTGCCACGGCTGCCACACCTTCGACATCGGCTGGGACCAGGTGGAACCGACCGGCCTCATCTACTCATGGGAGCGTCCCTGGCACCCGGTTCATCGCGCCTTGGGGGAGGCCTGCCCGTACACGATCCTGCTTGTCGAGCTGCCGCAGGCCGGTGGTATTCGCATGGTCGGCAATCTGGTGGGCGACCCGCTGCAACCCTTCGCCATTGGTGATCGAGTCGAGGCGGTGTTCGAGGATCATGACGATGTCGAGCGGCCGTACACCTTGGTCCAATGGCGTCTGGCTGACTGAGTTTCTCGTGCGGGCCGCGGCCCGGATCAAGGGGGGAAATCGTGACCAGCCCTGAGCAGATTGCGACCGAGGTCGACGCCTGGCTCGACGAGAACTGGAGCCCCGACATCACGGTGGCGGAATGGTGGAGCCGCCTGGCCAAGGCGCGCTATGGCATGCCGACCCTGCCCGAGCCGTGGGGCCGGGGCTACACCCGTGAGCAGGGGCGTGCCGTGAGCGGAGCCTTGCGGCGCCACGGCGCGCTGGGTCCGCCGGCGGGCGTCGGCGTCTCCTTGACGCTGCCCACGCTGCTCGTGCACGGCACCGACGAGCAGCACGAGCGCTACATCCCGGGGATCCTGAATGGCACCGAGGGGTGGTGTCAGCTGTTCTCGGAACCGGGCGCTGGTTCTGACCTGGCCGGGTTGCAGACCAGGGCGGTGCGCGACGGTGACGAGTGGGTGATCAACGGCCAGAAAGTGTGGACCTCGACCGGGCACCTGGCCGACTACGGCATCCTCATCGCCCGCACCGACCCCGACGTGCCCAAGCATCAGGGCATCACCTACTTCCTGTTCCCCATGCGCCAACCGGGTGTCGAGGTGCGTCCGCTCAGGGAGATGACCGGCGAAGCGATCTTCAACGAGGTCTTCTTCGACGACGCCCGCGTGCGGGACGCAGATCGCCTCGGCGATCTGAACGCCGGCTGGATGGTGGCCAACACCACGCTGACCTACGAACGGACCGGGATCGGCGACAACGAGGGTGGCTTCGCCCGAGCGGCCCCGGGCACGATTTCCGGCCACCTGCAGAAGCGGACGGCCGACCTGTTGGCTAGGCCGACGACCCGCTCGGCCGGGGGCGGTGTCGGCCCTGGAACGGTGAATCGCCTGACCCAGTTGGCCCGTGACCTTGGGCTCAGCGGCGATCCGGTCGTGCGACAAGAGCTGGCCCGGCTGCACACCGAGCTGCAATTGGTCCGAATGACCGACCTCCGGCTGAAAGCTGGCGGGGTACGCACCGGCGGCGAAGGGAACCTGGCCAAACTGCGCATGACCGCCCTGGTCCGTCGGGCCCGGAACGTGGCGTCGCTGGTGGGTGGCCCCCATGCCCAGGTGGAGGGGCCCGGCGATCTGACCGATGGCTGGCTGTCATCGTTCATCGTCGCGTCGCCGGCGCCGTCGATCTATGGCGGTACCGACGAGGTGCAGCGCAACATCATCGGCGAGCGGGTACTGGGCCTGCCCAAGGAGCCGAGCTCGGACCGGACCCTCCCGTTCCGAGAGCTCTTGGTGAACGCCACCCGCTGAGGTCCTTGCGTCCCGAGCGAGTCAGCCGAACGTCCCGAAGGTGGCGCCCTGGTGCGCCTGGTGGGCCTGCTGCGGCTCGCTCGATTGGACCGCGGGCTCGCCTGCGGGAGGCCCGAAGGGCGCCTCCACCGGCACATCCTGCAGGCAGCCGACTTCGTCACCGGTGAGTCGGAGGCGCACCCGGTCGCGTCGAGCCTCGACGATGGCGCTCATCGGGATGGTGATCGTGCGGCTGCCGAAGATGTGGCCCCGGCGGAGGACGAGATGGGTGATGCGGCCGTCGCTCGGGTCGACCAGGAGCTCGTCCACGGTCCCGAGCTTCTTGCCGTTGGCGTCGAGTACCTCGGCACCCCGGCGGATGGCGACCTCGCCGGGAGGCACCTTCTCCTCGAACAGGAACGACCAGCCCTTGGCCGGCACGGTCACCGGCACGAGGAAGAGCTGCTCGACGGGGTTGTCCTCGTCGTCCCGTCCGGGGAGGCGGTAGTCGTCGCCGCGTAGGTACTGCGGCTGGACAAACGGCTCGAGGTGGAAGAACTGCGCCGCATTGAGGTCAAGGCGAATGTGGTCGTCGACGGCCTCGAGGACTTTTTCGACCGGGACCAGGCGGCCACTGTCGGGCACACCCTGGTCGTCCACGACGATGTGCGTGACCCGCCCGGCCACGGGGTCGGCGATCAGCGCCACCAGGTAGCCCAGCCATCGATCCTTGGCCTCGACGCGGGCTCCGATCTTGAAGGTGAACATTCGTTCTGGCCTCGCTCTCGGATTTTCGGCGCTCTCAGTTTTTCGGCGCTCGGAGTTTCGGCGCTCGGAGTTTCGGCGCTCGGAGTTTCGGTGCTCGGAGTTTCCGCGAACGTCGGGCTCGGATGTGACGTAGGCGTCGAGAGAAGGCGTACCCGCCGGGGCTTTGGGCGAGCCGTCGCGTGGGGCAGGCGGTGCGTGGCTCCGATGGGCCGCGCACCTCAACAAAGTAAAGAAACTTTCTTTAACTCGGTGGGTGGACTAAAAAATTTGATCCGTACGCGTCGATTCGACGTCGATTCGACGGAGCGGTACGGCGAATTCGATATGGGTGGGCGCGCCGCGAATCTACCTGCGTGGGCGTTCGACCACTTAGGGCGCGATGACGCACCCGACGTCTCGCACGCTGCTAGCGGTTCCGATGATCGGTCAGCTGGCCGGGCTGTTGCGGATGCGCATAAGAGTGCGGCGTGAAGCCTTCCGGCCGGGCCGGCGCCAAAGGTGTGAGCTGGTCCATCGCCGCCCGGTACGCCGCCACGAGCTTGTCTTCGCCGGCGTAGTCGAACGAATCGCCAATGTGCTCCTCGACGTCACCACCGGCCTCCGGCGCGTGGGCGGACAACCAGGTTGCCGTCTCCGCCACCGCATCGGCCACGCTCACGACGTCTCGGTACCCCAGGTCGACCCGCAGCTTGTGCAGATCAACCACCCGGTGGTAGCCGCCGCTGTCGATGAGCATGGAATCGCCATGCGCGGCGATGTCGTAAGGCAGGCTCTCCACCTCCAGCTCCGCGCCCATGGCCGCGGCCACCAGCTCGACCCACTGGCGAGCGGTGTACTGCACCTCGTCCCCGCAGTTGTACACCTGGCCGGCCGACCGATCCGGCTGGTCCACAGCCAGCAGCACGGCGTGCGCCAGGTTGCCGGCATACCCCCTGGTGACCAGGTTGTGGCCGCCATCGGCCAGGATCATGAACGGCCGTCGATCGAGAATCCGGCGCACGATCGACCACTCCCGGGGCGACACCTGGTATGGCCCGTAGACGTACGGATAGCGGAAGTGGGCCGCCGTCGGATGCGACTCGAGCACGGCTTCTTCAGTGCTGCGGATCAGGTACGAGAAGCGGTTGTCGTTCTCACCGGCCGTCGGGGCGTTCTCGGACACCGGCACCGGCAGCCCTCGGGGCTGCAGCTCGTCGGGATCCATGAATCCCTTGTACACCGGGAACCCGCCGACCGAGACGAAGCGGCCCGTCCGCCCGACCATCGCCTCGGCGAGATGGCGGATGCGCCCGTAGGTCGCCACCACCAGGTCGAATGTTCGGTCATCGAGGGCCATGGCGATGGTGTCGGGGAAGTGCGGGTCGCCGTGGATGTGCTCGACGTCGTTTGGTATCTCGGGAATCTCGTGTGTGCCCCGATGGAAGATCGTCACGTCGTAGCCGCGTTGTCGCAGCCCGTCGACGATGAACGGCCCGGTCGGTCCGGTGCCACCGACCACGAGGGCCTTCCCGCCCGCGCTCATGCCGCGTCCTGTGTCGGACAGTCGGCGAGCAGGCTGGCGGGGTCGTACGCCACGCCGCCCCGGTAGACGGTGACCAGCTTGCGGAGCTCGCGCGGATCGCGCAGTGGATCACCGTCGACCACCAGCAGATCGGCGAAACGACCGGACGCCACGGCTCCCACGTCGTCGTCCCGGCGGAGATACCGGGCGGCCACGGAGGTGACCGACTTGATGGCGGCCATGGCGCCGATGGCCTCGGCCATGAGCTCGATCTCTCGCAGCAGCGCAAAACCGGGTGGCGGATAGGCCAACCCTCCGCAGTCGGTGCCCCCGACCACCACCCCGCCGGCCTCGTGCAGGATGCGGGTGGCCTCTTGGTGCTTCTCCAGCGCCCGTGCGCCGAGATCGAGATCGAAGCCGGGATGCACGTCCCAATCGGTGCGCTCCGGATGACGGGCCGCCAGGTGCCGTTGCGGCTCGAGCGCCATGGGCGGAATGAACCGGCGATCCGGATCTGCGCACGCGGCCTCGATGCCGCACTTTGCCACCCAAAGCAGGTCGAGCGTGGTGCCCATGTGCACCTGGTGGTCGACCATGGCGCCGAACCAGGCTTTGGCTCCCGGACCCTGGAGGTCGGCCTCGTCCCAGCCCCGCATCGTGAGCCGCCAGAAGTTCGGGTCCATCATCGAGGAAACCCCGAGACCAGGGCCGAAGCGTGCCTCGGTAGCGCAGATGTCGTTGTAGGGCGAGATCCACACGTGTTCGAGGCCGTCGATACCCGCCTCGATCAACTCCATCGAGTGGCTGTAGCCCAGATGCCCGGTCACGGGCACCCTGTGGTCGACGAAGCGGATCACCGCCTTGGCTGTCTCGGGGGGCAGCGTGAAGTACAGCTTGACGCCGTCCACTCCCGCCTCCAGCAGGCTGCCGATCTTCCCGGGTACGTGTTCGGGCGAGGGGATGAAGTCGAGGATCTCGTACAGCGGGCTCTTCTTGGAGAAGCTGGCATCTTCGCCATCGAGCAGCGGCCCGTACACGTACATACGAGGACCCACCACCTCGCCAGAGGTCAGCTCGTCCCGCAGGCGCAGTGTTTTGTCGAGCCGGCCCCCGACATCGCGAATGGTGGTCACCCCGGCGCCGAGGAAGAGTCGCAGGCACTCACGGTCCATCACCGTGGCGTGAACATGCGTGTCGATCATCCCCGGTAGCAGGGTCTTTCCCCCGAGATCTACGACCTCGGCGTCGCCGGCGGGCACGTCACCCGGAACGACCTCCGAGATGCGGCCTCCGTCGACGAGTACGGACATGTGCGGACGAGCCCGGTCGGTAAGCCCGTCGATCAGCGTGGCGTTGGCAAGCAACATCGGTCGCGGCATCGGCCCCCCTTATCCCCGACGATGCGGTGGGGCGAACCGTAGTCGCCGGTGTACGGCGGCGTCCCGTGCCCGCTTGCAGATGCGCGCTCAGCAACCCGCCGACCGCATGATCAGGGCCGATAGCCGTGCTGGAAGCGGCCCGGCTTGCGCACCGCCGCCGCCAGGTTCGCCCACTCGCACAGCAGTGGCCTGGTGTCGCGAGGATCGATGATGTCCTCGATGCCGAAGGCCTCGGCTGTGCGGAACGGTGAGCGCACCCCGTTGAGTCGACCGGTGATGTCCTCGAGCAGTGCGGCGCGATCTTCGCTGGCGTTGAGCTCGGCCTTGTAGGCCACCTCGATGCCGCCTTCGATCGGCAGCGAGCCCCAGTCGGCGGACGGCCAGGCGAAACGGTAGGGCGCCCGTTGCGGCACCGACACGGTTCCGCCCGCCACCCCGAAGGCCTTGCGAATGATCACGGAGCAGAACGGCACCTGCGATTGCACCAGCGCGGCCAGTGCCCGGGAGCCTTTGCGAATGGTGGCGTCCCGCTCGGCGGCCGAGCCGATGTAGAAGCCGGGGACGTCTACCAGGTGGACGATGGGCAGATGAAAGGTGTTGGCCAGATCGAGCAGGCGCACCGCTTTCTCGGAGCCGTCCGCGGTCCAGGCGCCGCCGTAGATGTAGGGGTCCTCTGACAGCACCGCCGTGGGCCAGCCGTCGAGCCGGGCCAACCCGGTGATGACCGACTTCCCCCAGCCCCGGCCGATCTCCATCCAGCTGCCACGGTCGACCACCGCCTCGATGACCTCACGCATCTTGTACGGACGACGGCGATTGCGGGGCACCACCTCGAGCAGGAACTCTTCGCGTCGCTGCGGGTCGTCGTCGGTCGGGCCCCGGGGCGGGAGCTGGTTGGCCGAGGAGGGCAGGTAGGAGAGGAACCGGCGGGCGCGCTCGAACGCCTCGTCCTCCGTGGTCACGACGTCGTCGACGGCACCGTTCGTCGTGTGGACCTGCGTGCCGCCGAGGTCTTCCTTGGTGATCTGCTCGCCGGCGTGGTCGATGAGGGCCGGTCCCGCGATCATCATCAGCGAGATGTCCTGCACCATGAGGGAGTAGTGGCTGGTGACGACCCGGGCGGCGCCGATGCCGGCGACCGAGCCCAGCGCCAGTGACACCTGGGGGACCGTGGCGAGGCTCTCGACGACATAGGGCCAGAACCACAGGTCGGGCACGTAGGTCCGGCCGATGGTCTCCAGCTCCTTGACCGATCCACCGCCACCCATGCCGTCGATGAGGCGGATGATGGGGATCTCCAGCTCGAGCGCCAGTTGCTCGACCATCTGCGACTTCTTGGGAATTGAGAGCTCGGACGAGCCGCCCCGGACGGTGAAGTCGTCGCCCGAGATGATCACGGGACGGCGATCGACCGTGGCCCGGCCGAAGAGCAAGTTGGAGGGGGTGAACTCGGTGAGCGTTCCGTCGGCGTCGTAGGAGCCGATGCCGGAGAGCTGGCCGACCTCGCGGAACGAGCCAGGATCGGCCATCCGGGCGACGCGCTCGCGGACGGTGAGCTTGCCGAAGAAGTGCTGACGCTCGACCTTGTCCTCGCCCCCCATGCGCTCGGCGAGCGCCCGCCGCCGGCGAAGCTCCTCGACCTCCGGCTCCCAACTCATCGAACCCTCCTCGTCAGGGAACGCCCCCGTTCGGGCCCGACCGTACAAGGCGGGGCTGGGGGTGAGGGGATTGGGCTGTGGGCGGTGCGAAGGGAGATGGTCGAATCCTGCTGGTGCTATTACTTAGTATTTTAGCCAAATTGACAAGAAATCTGTTTGACAAGGGTCCGAGGTGGATTTTCGGCGGTGTGTACCCATCGATTCGACGTCGATTCGCCGGTGCCGAAATGCGGCGATTCGACGTCGAATCGCCGTAGCGAAAGCCTTGCTGAGCTGCGTAATTGCCTGCATGAATTCGGCGAACTCCGGCGAAGTAAGGCGAATCCCGCGTCAATGTGACTTGCTGATTCGCTACCTCGCCGCTTTCCACAGGATTCGAATGGCACCGTAAGCGTCCATAACATCACGCTCAGTAGAGAAAAAGGGCATCGCAGGCGCTGTCAAATCACATTGACGTGACCTGCAGGCTGCCCTCGGCTACAAAAGCCCCCCAGTGAATCGTGAGCGCCCCAGTGCATCTTGACGCTGCGAGGACCCGCGGGCCCCGAGGGCTCGTGCTCACCGGACTCGCGGCGCTCGTTGCATCGATGGTTCTCGGCTCGGCACCGGCCCGGGCCCAGGAAGCCGACCCCTCGCAACAGCGGGCCGAAGTGCAGCAGAAACAGGCGGCGGTTGCAGCCCAAATCGACACCCTCCGGGCGTCCGATGCCGAGGTCAAAACGGCGCTCGACACGATCACTGCCAACGTCGCCGCCCAACGCGATCGGCTCGCCGATGTGCGAAAGACCCTCGACGATGCCGCCGCCGCGCTTGAATCCGCCCAGCGCAAGGTGGCCGAGTCGCAGACGGAGCTCGAGAGCTTGAACGGCCGCCTTCGAGAGCTCGCAGTGGTCTCCTATATGCGCCCACCGAACGACGCGGCCACCGGCGTGATGATCGGTGGCACCCCGCTCGACGCGCCCAAACGACAGGCGCTGGCCCGGTTCCGGGTTCGTGAGCTGGATGATCTGCTCGACAGGGTTCGGGCGAAGCGTCAGGACCTCGGCCGCGCCCAGGAAGCCGCTCGCGCTGCAAAGGAAGAAGCGGAACACGCCCGAACCGAGGAAGAGCAGCGCCTTGTCAGCCTCGAGGGCGCCCAGGCGCAACAGGCGAACTTCGCCGCCGATGTCGAGGACCGGCTGGACCGGGCGCTCTCCGAATCGGCCACCCTCGCCGCCAAGGATGCCGAGCTGGCCGCCGAGATCCAGCGTCGTGAGGCTGCCCTGGCGGCACAGCTCGCCGCCGCCCGCGCGCAGTCCGGGCTGTCGGCCGCCAGCTCCGGCCCTGTCCGCAGCACCGGGAACGTCCAGGTGACGACCGTCTGGGGCATCACCGTAAACGTGCGGATCGCCAGTCAGCTGGCATCGATGATGGCCGCAGCCGAGGCCGACGGTGTGAGCTTGGGCGGCTCCGGCTACCGCGATCCCAGCGAGCAGATAGCCCTCCGGATCCAGAACTGCGGGGGCAGCGACTACGCCATCTACCAGATGTCGTCCTCGTACTGCTCACCGCCCACTGCCCGCCCGGGCTCGTCGATGCACGAGCAGGGACTGGCCGTCGACTTCACCGCGAACGGCTCGTTCATCTCAAGTCGGTCGAGCGTCGGCTACCAATGGCTGGCTGCTCACGCCGCCAACTACGGCTTCTACAACCTGCCCAGCGAGCCGTGGCACTGGTCGATCAACGGGTCCTGATCACCGGCATCCAGCGGCCGGCCGACCGGTCACAAAGCTTGCGCCCCAGGTGCTGACGAGAATCACGGCGGTTTGCTCGGCTGCGCTGGTCTTCTCGCCCGGACCAAGTTTCGGCCTGTCGAATTCGGAGTGTCGGAATTCGCCGGTTTTCGCTCCAGCGGCCTTCCTTTACTCTCCACCGGCGAAACCAAAAAAAGACTCTGAGCTGGACAGATGCGCGCATTTCGCTCTGTATGCAGCGATTCGACGTCGATTCGACGCATACGCCGCGGACAGCGAATCCGGCGGCTTGGTTGACCTGCGAATTCGCGGGCGGCCGACCGCACGGAGTAGTTGAACAAGCGCTCAAAGCGATCGCCAAGACTGAGCGTCAGCGCAGTCGGGTTGGACGTCCCGTCCGCTGCAGTCGCCGTCGCTGGGGCCCGACGGTCGCGTTCGGATCACGGGCCGATTGCCGTCCGGCGTTCAAGATGGCGAAGCGCTGACACGCCGCCCCCGTCACACCGGCGGCCCCTCCCATGGCAGTCGCCCACCGGCGCTTTCCCCCAAAGGACAGCAGGACGGCACTGCTGATGCCGAGAATCTTTGCCATCCGCTGGAATCGTCCAGCCAGACCCTCGTGGTAGGGACGGCCGACATCACCGAGTGATGACACCATCCGCTCGGCGATCAGCACCTCTCCCGCCGCGCCCATGGCGCCCAGACGCCGACCGAGCACGGCCTGCTCGCTGGGGAGTACTGCGCTGACCACACCGCCGGCGCTGGCTGCCGCGCTGGCGGCAAACAGGTACGGCAGCACCCGACGAGCCTCGTGCCATGCGGGTATGGCGGTATCGGCCACCAGCACGCCGGTGTAGGTGGCTACTGCCGGTCCCAGGGCAGCTGCGGCGAAACCGGCCACGCGGCCGGCTCGCGGAAGCCGGCCGAGCAGTTCGCCCACGGCCGCCCCGCCGGCCAGCGGTCCGTAGGCGGTCAGCAGCCAGCTGCCCACGCTCATCGGTGATGTCGGTCGCAGCACCCGCAGCATGTTGGCGGCGCGGGCCGGCCGCCCAAGGTCACGGACCAGGAAGACCGGGCTGACCCCGATGCCGGCCAACGCGGCCAGTCGAGCGGTGCGGGCCACTTGGCGGGCCCCTGCCAGCTCGGCCCCGGCGGCCAGCACCGACGACGCGCCGGCCAGGCCACCGGTGAAGAGGTACCAGCCGATGTCGCTCCTCCAGGTCGGCTCGTGGAGGACCGGTGTGCCGTAGTAGGTCCGAATGGCATCGAGGGA
>JAXDQG010000741.1:0-7713 GCA_034667945.1 Acidimicrobiia bacterium
CAGGCGTTCGACTGCCTGGAACCAATATGCGAATGCCTCCGATACCCGTGACGACGGTAACGGCGGAGGATTGCTCATCGACGGTCAGACGGCGTATGGATAGGTCTCGGGGACCTCGCCTTCCTGCCAGCGAGCAGTCCGTTCGAGCGGCTCCACCGCCCGCGTCTCGTCGATGTGGATCACTGCGTCGAATTGATCGGCCAGCCGGGCTCGGAAGTAGTGGCTCTGTCGCTCGGTCCGAGGCCGGTAGATCACGCCAATGGCCCGTTCCAGGCGTTCGGCGCGTAGCGGATCCAAACCGGACGCCCGTCGCAGATCGATGGTGAAGTTCGACGGCTCCACCTCGTGGAGGAACCGCTCGTAGCTGTCGCGCAGTGCCGGACGGACACGTTTGCGCTCAGCTGGTCCGCCCCAATCATCCGCCGCCGTCACCGTTCCGGTGAACGTCGAGAACCCGATCAGCCGGCAGTCGTCACCGTGTCGTTCACGAACCAGCTGGCCGACATTCAGCTGTCCCTGGCCCGAGACCTCCGTGGCCCGGGCGTCGCCAAGGTGCGAGTTGTGGGCCCACACCGCCACCTTCGGCTGCCCACCTCGCTGCCGACCGAGGTGCGCCACCAACGCCTCGAGCGTGCCGACCATGTGCTGGTCACGGAGATTCCAGGACGACGCACGGCCGGAGAACATGGTCCGGTAGTACTCCTCCGCGTCTTTCACGGTGCGGGCGTTCTGCTCGGCATAGAAGGCCTCGTCCTCGGCCAGGGCGCCGTCCCGTTCGGCGTAGTCGGCCGCGTGGCGATGCAGCTCGACGAGCTGGTCCAGCACCGCTCGCTCACAGGACTCCCCCGCTCCGAACGCCGCCGCGAAGCCGTAGCCCTGCTCGTCGTCGTGGTAGTGGTCGAAGCACGAGTAGCGCTCCCGGGCCCGCGCCGCGGCAGCCGGGTCCACCTTGTCGAGATAGGCGATGACCTCGTGCATCGACCGGAAGAGGCTGTAGAGGTCGAGGCCGTAGAAGCCGGCCTGTCCCAACGGGTCGGCCCCCATCCGCTCGTTGTGCTCCCGCAGCCACCCCACGAAGTCCACCACGACGGTGTTGCGCCACATCCACGTCGGGAAGCGCTGGAAGCCACGGAGCGACTCCTCGGCGGTGGCATCGTCGCTCCGACCCCGGACATACCGATTGACCCGATACGCATCCGGCCAGTCCGCTTCGGCCGCCACGGCACAGAAGCCCAGGTCACGGATCAGCCATTGGGTCATCCGAGCCCGTGTCTGGTAGAACTCGTGCGTCCCGTGCGACGCTTCCCCGAGCAGCACGAAGTGCGCGTCACCCACGAGATCCAGGAAGGCCCGCCGGTCAGCTTCGCCCTCGTCCAGGGGGGCACGGGCCGATCGGACCGTGAGCCTTTCCTGCGCGTGCCCGTTCCCCGGCACGGGGGCTCGGGTCGACCACGCCTCTTGCAGAAGGCGGCACACTTCGTCATCGGAGGTTTGGGTGAAGTCCCAGTACGCCTGGCCGACCCCGAAGAACGGTGAGGGAGTCGTCGCGCACACCACCTCGTCGACCTCGAGCGACAGCTCCTGACAGGTCGACTCGGGCGCGGCCGGGACGGCCACCACGATCCGCACGGGGTGCAGACGTCGGAGCGCCAGGATGGCGGCCCGCATGCTGGAGCCGGTCGCCAGACCGTCGTCCAGCAAGATGACCACCTTCCCGGTCACATCCGGCATGGGCCGGTCGCCCCGGTAGGCCCGCTCCCGACGCTCGAGCTCACGACGCTCTTCGGCCGCGACCCGTTCGATCACCTCAGGGGCGATGTTCAGGCCGCGTACGACATCCTCGTTGAGCACGACGACGCCACCGCTGGCCACAGCGCCCATGGCGAGTTCCTCGTGGCCGGGAACGCCCAGCTTGCGGACGATGAACACATCGAGCGGAGCACCCAGCTCGGACGCCACCTCGTAGCCAACCGGCACACCGCCGCGCGGCAGGGCGAGCACGACAACGTCGCCGCGCCCCCGGTAGTGCTCGAGCGAGCGGGCCAACGCCCGACCTGCGGCCCTGCGGTCAGTGAACACACGCCCTGGCATGCTCTTTGGCGTACCCGCCAGCCGGTGCGCCAAGAACTAGCTGAACACGTAATCCTTGCCCTCGTTGATCCTTGCCCTCGTTGATCCTCCCCCGTCGGGAGCTCAGCGCCGCTTGCCCGCGACGGCAGCCGCCCCTGTGCCGATGCCGGGCGTGTGCGGTGACATCAACGACATCCGATGATCCACCACGGCCGTCGACGCGCACCTGGCCAGTGCCGCCCGGATCTTCGCGGTGTCGGCCAGGTAGAGGGGCCGCTGCCACCAGCGGGGGCCGAGTGTGCAGACGACCACCGACACCAGCTCCACGCCTTGGTCGTGAAGGCGCTGCACCTCCGCCAGCAGCGGGCCCCCACGCTCCCGGTAGGGCGCCGGCAACACCTGCAACGGCACATCCACACCCGCAGGCGGCCACTGCTCGACGGCTCGGCGCGTCACCTCGTCGTCCAGGTCGACCAGCACGGCACGCAGCTCGTCGGGCCTGAGCAGGCTGGCCAGATCCAGGGCGCGCCGCGCCCGGCCGTCCGCGCCGTCCACAACCAGAAGACACACGTTGCGCTGCACCTGCCCGGCAGCGCCTTCCCCCTGCACCACCAGTGTGGCGACGCCCGCGTGCCCGTCGCGACGCACCCGGCGCGTGAGGTGGCCCAGGGGCGACCAGGCGGGAGGGCTCGCCTGCCCGGTCAGGCCGGGCACCAGGAGCAGCGTGAACACGTCGTCCGCTCCAGATCGACAAAGGTCAGAGGTGACCGCTCTGACCGTCCCCCAGCTGGCCACGATGCGCGTCTCGATGCTGGCCGGTTCCATCCGCCCCGCGTAGGACAGGGCGGCCCGCTCGAGCTCGGAGTCTGCCCATGGGAGCGCGATCACGATCCGTACCCGTCGCCACGTCGCTCGACCGGTGGCCGGATCATTCAGCCAGGCGTCCACCCGCTGGTAGTGCCGATGGACGCCGAGAAACAGGCCCACCCCTGCCGGAACGAGGATCGTCACCACCCATGCGCCGTGAACGAATTTGGTGATGAGGATGGCGATCGAAGCCAGCGCACTCCCGAACGCTCCTAGCGCATTGATGACGAGGCCCCACATCCAGCCCTCGTCCCGAACGCGCAGATGGCGGCGGACCATACCGGTTTGCGAGAACGTGAACGACACGAAGACACCGACGGCATAGAGCGGTATCAGCCCGTGAACATCGGCACCTAATACCAAGACCACCGCGGTGGCAAAGACAGCCAGCGTCACGATGCCGACCGAAAACACCAGGCGATACCCCCGCCGGCGCAGCGGTCGTGGCAGATAGCCGTCACCTGCGTGGAAGCTGGCGAGACGCGGGAAGTCGGCGAAGGACGTGTTGGCCGCCAAGACGAGAATTGCGGTTGTGGCGGTCTGCAGAAGCAAGAGGGCCACCCGACCGACCACGCTGCCGCCGAACACCGCCCTGCCCAGCTCGCTGACGAGGGTCCTGCGCTCCGACGGCACCGGGTGGACCCGCCACGCCAGCAAGGTGATCCCACCGAAGGTCAGCGCCAGGATGACGCCCATCCAGGTCAGCACCTTGCGGGCGTTGCGCCACTCCACCGGACGGAACACCGACACGCCGTTGGAGATCGCTTCGACCCCGGTGAGCGCGGTGGTGCCACTGGCGTAGGCGCGAAGCAGGACGAGAAGGGAAGCGGCGGCCGCAGTCTGCCGGATGTCCGGGGGCGGGGGCAGCTGATGGAGGTCGCCGGTCACTGCGGTGACGGCACCCGCCACGAGGAGGGAGCCGACCATGCCAAGGAAGAAGTACGTCGGCGCGGCGAAGATTCGCCCTGCAGCCCGCACGCCGCGGAGATTCGCCCAGGCGAGCAGCCAGACGAAGGCCACGGCGAGCAACAGTCGGATCGAGAACAGGGCGGGGAAATACGAGTAGAGCGCCGCGGCGGCAGCGGAGACGCTCACGGCCACCGTCATCACGTAGTCGATGAGCAGCGCTACGCCTGCGGCCTGGGCGGGCACCACGCCGAAGTTGTCCCGGGTGACGACGTACGCCCCGCCTGCGTTGGGATAGGCCTTGATGGTCTGCCGGTACGACAGCACCAGCAGCAGCAATAGGCAGACGATTGCGCCCGCGATCGGGACGCTCGCCCGAAAGGCGGTCAGCCCCACGACGGGGATGAGCACCTTGAGCATCTCCTCGGTGGCGTAGGCCACGGAAGACAGCGCGTCGCTGGACAGGATCGCAAGGGCAATCGGGTTCGAGAGACGCTCCGCCCTCTCACGATCGTTCGGAAGCGGCGGACCCAGCAGCAGCCGCCTCCGCCCACCGCCCTGCGGTGGCGCGACCACGGGATCCGGCGCGCGGCCATCGCTGAGCGTGGTGCTCATCCGTTGGCGCCTCCTACCGGCTTGCTACCGGGGCGGTCCGAGCGCCGAGCGCCCCCGCTCACGGGTGCACCCCGGCTTCAACCTCCATCTCATTCGTCCGGTAGCCGACCTCGGTCAGGGCTCTCGCCACTCGCTGAGCCTCCGGCATGGAAGGCGTCTCGTGCCGGGTGAAGACCAGGGCTGGACCGAGGACGTCGTGGAACCATGGCGCCAGCCCGTAGACGGTCTCGTCGCCGTGCTTGCCCCGCCGCTGGAAGGGCATGAGGACGTCCTGATCCCTCAGCTCATCGAGCGCGATCGCCAACTCGGGATCGCGCCGCAGCTCCTGGTACTGAGACCGGGTCAGGTGCGCTCCACCCTGCAACAGCGCGCGCAACAATTCGATTGCGGTCGGTGACAGCGTGTCGATCGCCTGGACCGCGGCGTTGAACGCCCAACTTCCCGGGGCCGTGGTGCGGTCCGCGCCTGACTTGCTCGCCCGGCGCAGGCGCCGGTCGGCGTCCCGGACCAGCTTGTCGACCCCCGAGCCGGGAGCCAATTCATCCGCGTCGGCCCGGAGCTCGCCCAATAGACCAGCGAGAAGGGCTTCGAGGTCACCATCGGCCGACGCCGACCGAGGGCTCATGCTGCCGAGCATGCGCTCCCACGCCACCTTGATGAGCCCCCCGGTGTCATCCGACAGGCGCTGCACCGTCGCCTCGATCGACTCCAGCGAGCGGATGGTGGCGCCGCTGATCTCCATCGACCGCCGATCGACATCGCGGGCGAAGAGGATGGCGACAACCGAGAGCACCGTACTGACGACGGCGCTGAGCAGGCCGGTCCACAGCCCGACCGTCTCGACCTCTGAGAGTGCGAGCACCATCGCCACGTCAGCGGCCGTCTTGCGGTCCGACGAGTCGATCGTGGTGGGCCGTGCGCGAACGCGTGATCGGGAGTCCCGTCACCCGGTCAGCATCGACTCGAGCGGCGCGGTCTGTGATCCCCGGTTCGCGTAGTCGCAGCGACGGACCGCTCCGGCGTCCCAGGCGCGAAGCCCAGGACGCCGCAGTCAGCCTCCGTGACGCAGAAGCTTGCCGGCGTGGATGTCGGTGAGCTCGTCGTTCTCCACCGTGACCTGGCCATTCACGGCCACGGCCCGATAGCCGCGAGCCTTCTGGACGCGACGCCACTCCCCGCCCGGCAGGTCGTGGACGACTTCGCTGGGCAGCACGGCCAGGTCGGCCGGGTCGTAGACGACCACATCCGCGGGGCTGCCCTCGCGCAGCACGCCACGGTCACGGAACCCCGCAAGCTGTGCCGGAAGCGCGGCCAAGCGTCGGTGGGCATCCTCGTAGGTGATCCACTGGTTGTCACGGACCTGCTCGGCCAATGTCTCGGTGGGATAGCGGCCGGCCGTGAGGAACTTGGTGTGGGCGCCGCCGTCGGACACGCCGAAGAGCATGTGCGGGTACTGGACGATCTCCTTCAGCAGGTCTGATGAGCCCTGCGGCGGGGCCGTGAAGAACACGGTGTCGAGCCCGTCGGCCAGCGCGATGTCCAGCATCATGTCCACCGGGTGCTTGCCCGCGATTTGGGCGGCCTGGCCGACCGACATCTCTCGGAACTGCTCGGTCTCGCGGCTGGCGGGCTCCAGGATGGTCACCTTGTCGAGCGCGGCGGTGGCCACCATCGGCAGGTTGTCCTTGAGTGCTTGGCGCCGGCCCGCATCGGCGAACTTGGCCAGCCGCTCGTCCTTCGAGCCGAGACACAGCTCCATCCACGCCTGGGAGTCGTCGTAGAGGTTCCAGTCGGCGAAGGTGAACGTGAAGCCGGCGTCGGTGGTGGCCCCCTGCCCATAGACGGGGATGCCGCGCTCGCGGCAACGCTCCAGCCACTCGATGCCGCGGCGGTGGATGTGCGGGCGATCCTCGAACGCCTGGATGACGTTGTGGAGGATCGGGCGCCCGGAGATGGAGGCCAGCTCTTCGAGATGCGCCATGTCGTGACGGACATCGTCGCTGGTCAGCGTCATCTGGACGACACCCTGGTTGCGCTCGCCCAGCACCCGGGCGAACATCCGGCAGGTCTCGTCGTTCATCATGTCGGTCGGCATCGGCGTGCCGTCCCAGTCACGCTGGACCGCGGCGGGACCGGTGGGCGGCAGGCGTTGAGCAGACCAACCGCAGCCGCCGGCGTCGAGTGCTTCATGCAGCAGCTTGGCGAGGAGGGCGTGCTCGTCGTCGGTGGGGAGACGGCCTGCCTTGGCATCGGTGAGTCCCAGCACCTTGACCAACATCGGCCCCACCGGCACGTAGGGCAGGACGTTGATGGCCTTCGGCGTACGGTCGAGGCTGTCGAGGTACTCGGGGAAGCTGACCCAGTCCCAGGGCATGCCGAGTCGCATGGACTCGTAGGGGATCGCCTCGACCCGGGTCATGGAGCGCATGGCGTACTCGCGCAGATCCGGCTCGACGGGGGCAAACCCGAACCCGCAGTTGCCGATGGCGACGGAGGTGATGCCGTGCCACCCGGAGAGCGTGCAATAGGGGTCCCAGAAGAGCTGGGCGTCGTAGTGGGTGTGAAGGTCGACGAACCCGGGAGCCACGTGCAGTCCGGTCGCATCGATCACCTTGGCGGCGCCGCCGGCGTCGACCCGGCCGACGGCGGCGATCCTGCCGTTGGCGATACCGACGTCGGCGCGGACACGAGGCGCTCCGGTTCCGTCGAAGACGAATCCGTCCTTGATCACGAGGTCGTAGCTAGCCATGTCTCTCCCAGGGGCAGTGGGCGCCGCGGCGCTGCGGGCCGCCTTTCGGCGGAGCGTAGCGGACGAGCGCGAGCGGCTTATTCGGCGCGTTCGGCAAGAGTGCGGGAGTTGGCCCTTTGGAGCGGCTCAAGCCGCACCGGGGGCGCACCACTTCCGCTCCGACGACAGATGGTCGCCGACTGGGGTCGGGAGCACTTTGGCGATGATGGCGACAGCCGGGCGTGCTGGGCTCAGGCCGCCGGCCCGCGTCGAGCCGACCGGCTCGATGAACCTCACGGAGGCGGTCAGTTGCCAGATCTGCGCGGGCACGCCGTCGATCAGCACCCGGCTTGGCTCGGCTGTACCTTCACCCGTCGCCGCGGGTGGTCGCTGGGCTGCGACCGTGTGTTCGAGCGCCCGCAAGGCCGCCGCCGCCGCGACGAGCGGCGACTCGCCGACGCTCCCATCGTCGAGCAGCAGCACCGAGACCCCGCTTGCGAGCGCCTGTCCGATGAGCGGGTCCAGAT
>JAXDQG010000742.1:0-4104 GCA_034667945.1 Acidimicrobiia bacterium
GTGGGGCTATCAGGTGAGCGGCTACTTCGCGCCGACCGCGCGGTTCGGGACGCCGGACGACTTCCGCTACATGGTCGACGTGCTGCACCAGGCCGGCATCGGCGTGATCATCGACTGGGTTCCGGCCCACTTCCCCCGTGACGACTTCGCTCTCGGCCGTTTCGACGGCACCGCCCTCTACGAGCACGCCGATCCCCGCCAGGGTGAACATCCCGACTGGGGGACCTACGTCTTCAACTACGGGCGCAGCGAGGTCCGCAACTTCCTGGTCGCCAACGCGCTGTACTGGATGAGCGAGTACCACGTCGACGGGCTGCGGGTGGACGCCGTGGCCTCCATGCTCTACCTCGACTACTCACGGCAGAGCAACGAGTGGGTGCCGAACGTGCACGGCGGCCGCGAGAACCTCGAGGCCATCAGCCTGCTCAAGGAGATGAACGCGGTCTTGCACAACCAGTTCCCCGGCGCACTGACCATCGCCGAGGAATCCACGGCGTGGCCGTCGGTGTCCCGCCCCACCGATGTGGGCGGCCTGGGGTTCACGCACAAATGGAACATGGGCTGGATGCACGACACCCTGCAGTACTTCTCTAAGGATCCGGTGTTCCGGTCCTACGAGCACGATCGTCTGACGTTCGGCTTGATCTACGCCTGGAACGAGAACTTCATCCTGCCGCTCAGCCACGACGAGGTCGTGCACGGGAAAGGGTCCCTGCTCAACAAGATGCCGGGCGACCGGTGGCAGAAATTCGCCAACCTCCGGTCGCTCTACGCCTGGATGTGGGCCCATCCCGGCAAGCAGCTCGTCTTCATGGGTAGCGAGCTCGCGCAGGAGCGCGAGTGGTCGCACGACCGTTCGCTCGACTGGCACCTGCTCGACATCGAGGAGCACCGAAGCGTGCAGCGACTCGTAGCCGAGCTCAATCGGGTCGAAGCCGATCATCCCGCCCTGTGGGCGGCCGACTTCTCGCCCGAGGGGTTTCGCTGGCTCGATTCCGGCGATCGGGCGGCCTCGGTGTACGCCTTCGCCCGTTCGACGGGCAAGGGCAATCCTGACCTGGTGTGCGTGGCCAACATGACACCGGTGCCCCGCTACGGCTACCGGGTCGGCCTTCCTGCTCGAGGACGTTGGCGCGAGGTCCTCAACACCGACGCGGCGAGTTGGGGTGGCTCCAATGTGCTCAACGAGGACGTGGCCACCGATGACACGGCCTGGCAGGGCTGCGCTCAGTCGGCCGTGCTGACCCTGCCGCCGCTGGCGGTTGTGTGGCTCGCCCGAGAATCGTCCGGATCTCCGCCGCGATAGGCGGCTGATCACGCGCCGACGCGTCGGTGCTCGATGCGCTGCTTCAGCGCGACGAGGTTGCGGCGCCAGACGGCGCGGAGCACGACGGCTCCCACGAACGCCCCGATCGGTCCACCGAGTCGTGGCGGAAATGTCAGGATCTCGGTCCAGGTGAAGTCGGTGGCGTCACCGGGCGCCGGCGCCAGCATGAAGCGGCCCTCACCGGTCACGAGGCCGGCGTGGCGGACACCGATGATCCGCTCGGGCACCCACTCGGTGATCTCCATGCGGTCGGTGAGCCGCAGCGGACCGACGCGGGTATCGCATTCGAAGGTGGTCCCGGTGCCGCTTCGTTCCGTCCCGGTGAAGCGGATGGCCGTGGCATCCGCCATCCACGCCACATGTGAGTCCAGCTCCGAGACGTCAGCCCAGACCTCGGCGGGTGGTGCCTCGATGAGAGTGCTGACGGAGATGGTGGCCACTGGCCGATCGTAGGCGGCTGTTCCGGTTGAGGGGCCGGCTGCTCGTCAACCAGGTCTGGGGCTGCCGGATCGGGACCGGTCGGCCGGTCGATGGTAGGAAGGCCGTCGTGGCGTCGAGCGATGGCCGTGCATCCCTCCCCGAGCTGGCGGCTGCGCTCGTCCAGGTCGGCGTCGCCGTGCGGGACCATGTGCGGGCCGGTCTCGGGGGAGCAGGTGACGGTGTCGTGGTCCGCTCGGAGGGCGGTGACGACATCTTCGGCGTGGACGCCCGCGCCGACCAGGTGCTGCTGGCGGGGATGTCCGCCCTGGCCGACCGCTTCCCGGGCACCGTGGTCATCGAAGGCCACGAGCGGCCGCAGCCGGTGGGCGACCCGGGAGGTCCATGGCGCTACCTGGTGGATCCGCTGGACGGCACACGGCCCCTGCTGGCCGGCAAGCGGTCCGCCTGGGTGCTGATCGGAGCGGGGCGCGAGGCCGCCACCCTGGAGGAGCTGGAGCTGTCCGTCGTGGTAGAGGTGCCGACGCGTCGGTCGGCCGTGGGGCTGGTCGCCTGGGCGGATCGGCACGGACGTCTCGAGGCGTTCGACCATGACCTCCTCGGTCGTGCACTGCCGACGCGGGCGGAGCTACGTCCGTCCACGGCAGAGGAGGTGGAGCACGGATTCGTGACCGTTGTGCGCTTCGCCCCCGGTTTCGGTGCGGCCATCGGCGCCTGGAGCGATCGACTGCTGAACGGCCTGACGGTGTTCGACGACCTGGTGCCGTGCACCGCCGGGCAGATGCTCGGACTGGCCTCTGGCGGTGACCTTGCCGTGTTCGACCCGCGCCCCCACCTGGCGCGCGGCTCGTTGGCCGCCCACCCCTACGATCTGGCTGGGCTCTGGGTGGCCCGGGCCGCAGGCGCCTTGATCGAGGGGCTTCCCGCCGGCCCTCTGAATGTGCCTCTGGATGTCGACACACCCGTCGCCTGGCAGGGATTCGCCAACGCGGCCGTGGCCGCTCGGCTCCGGGTCCATGACATGCATGCGCCCGACCAGGCCGGCAGCCGGCGACCTCGGTAGAGCTGCCACCCTGCACAGCGTCTTCAAGCGGAGAGGGCCGAGCGACGGGAACCAGTCTTGATGGGGCACGGAGGCGTCGGGAGGACCTGTCCGCCCGTGTCCTACGTGGTGGCCGCCTCGCACAGCTGCAAGGCGACCAACTCGGGCGGAACCACGTTGATGCGTACGCCGGTTCCCTGCTCGAACCCTGCCCCGGTGATCAACTGAGGGAGGACGTGGACGTGCCAGTGGAAGGGGTCATCGACCCGGTGGGGGGCCGAGTGCAGCACGATGTTGTAGGCCACGTCACCCAACACCTTCCGCAAGCGGACCAGCAGGTCACGCAACAGCCGGCCGACGGCCACCAGATCGGCCGGTGAGGCCCGGTCGACATGGGCAACCGGCTCGCGCGGGACAAGCAGGATCTCGTACGCCTGACCGGACCAGTAGGGGCACAGCGCGACCACGCGGTCGTCGGCCGCCACCACCCGCTGGCCGAGGCGCTCTTCCTCCTCCACCGTGGCCACCAGTAGGGGCGCAGGTCCGAAGGAGCGAAACCCGTTCAGCTCGTCCTCCAAGTCCCCGGGCACGAACGGGATGCCCAGCAGCTGACCGTGCGGATGCTCGATGGAGGCGCCCGCCTCCCGACCGTGGTTCACGATGAACTGGGTGTATTCGACCCCGTGGGCGACCGCATGATCTTCCACCCGGTCGCGAATGGCGGCCATCAGCAGCCCGGCCTGCACGTCGGACAGGTCGGCCCAGCTCGCGCCGTGGTCTGGGCTGAACACCACCACCTCGTGGATGCCGGTGGCGGCCGCCCGGCGGTGCAGGGGCCCGAGTTCGACCATGTCCAGCGACCCCCGGCCGGAGAAGGCGGGATACAGGTTGGGTACCACTCGCACGAGCCAGCGCCCGTGCGGACCGTAGGTCTCGAGTGCCGGTGGCGTCTCCTCCTCGTTGCCGGGACAGAACGGGCAGGGACGCGTCAGGTCGACCTGAATGGGTAGCCGGCGCGGCATGAAGTCGCCCGGCCGGTAGCGCCGCTCGGCTGCAATGGTGACCCAGCGTCCGGTCATCGGGTTGAACCGCAACTCGCTCATTCGGGCCCCCTCGCGCGGCCAGGAGCAAGCTGTCGGCGCGGCCGATACGCGGACACGTGTTGGATGGACTCGTCTGTGAAGGCGGTTGCCGACCAGTCCGACCAGCGTTCGTCGAGCTCCAGCCCGGCATCGGCCGCCAGCTGGTCGAGCTGGGCCGGCGTGGCATAGCGCAGGTGCCAGGGCCGCAAGCGCAC
>JAXDQG010000743.1:0-4599 GCA_034667945.1 Acidimicrobiia bacterium
CGGCGGGGACGTGCGCACCGATGTCGGCACCGTCGCCCGCATCGTGGCCACGCAGCCCATGCCGGACGGGAGGACATACCTGCTCACGGTGGGCACTCGACGGATACGCGTGGTGGAGTGGCTGGAAGACGACCCCTATCCCCGGGCGGACGTGGAGGACTGGCAGGACCGTGAGGAAGGCGGTCTCGGCGATCCCGCGGCCTACACCCGCCTGCTCGCCATCGCGAGGCGCGCTCTGGCGCTGGCCCGGGAAGTGGGCGAGCCAGCGGGCGACGCCACCACCGAGTTCGCCGGTGACCCTGCGCTCGGCACGTTCCAGATCGCAGCGCTCAGCTCGCTCGGGCCCATCGACCGCCAAAGGATCCTGGCGACGGACAGCGCAGAGGAGCGCTGTCGCCTGCTGGAGGGCATGTTGCAGGAGGAGGCGGAGCTGTTGGGCTTCCGCCTGCAAGACGACATCGACCCGGGGGAGCTTGCGCCGGGGGAGCCTGCCCCGGGGGACCGCGATGATGGCGACCCCGACGACCCGGTCGATCCGGACGACGAACACCCCTAGCGCGCCGAGCCGCCTGCATGCGCCAGGCCGGCGCGCCCACGAGGTGCTATCGGTCCAGGTAGATCGGCATCATTCACCGCGACTGCGATCACCTGCAAAGATGATCGAAGTCCGGCGGTGGCCACAGTGGGGGCGGCGACCAACGAGGAAGGAGATGTGTGGCCGACGACAGCCGTGGAGGCAACACCCTGGGCGAGTTGAGAGAGCTGCTCGTCACCTATGCCAAACAGCAGACGATCGACCCCCTTCGCAATCTGGGGCGTTACCTTGCCTTCGGCCTCATCGGCTCGGTGTTGATCAGCCTCTCGGCCATCTACCTCACGCTGGGGATCCTCCGTCTCCTGCAGGACAAGACGGGTACTGCCTTCACCGGCAACCTGTCGTGGATCCCGTACCTGCTCACCTTGCTGGTGGATGCCATCGGCCTGGCGCTGATCGGCCTGGCCATCAAACGAGTCCGATCCGCCCAGGCCCAGCGCCTCCCAAGGAGCAACGAGCGGTGAATCAACGCAACGACGTCGACACATCCGACAAGGTCACCAAGCAGGACATCGAGAACAAGCTTCGCGAGGTCCAGACCAACCTGACGTCGGCCGCCGAGGGCGCAAAGGACAAGGCGATCGTCGCCGGGGTGGCTGCCCTGATCTTGCTGATCTTCCTGTCGTTCATCCTCGGTCGCCGGAGCGGGAAGAAGAAGTCGACGATCGTGGAGATCCGCCGCCTGTGAAACGCTCCGGCACTCGCAAGCGCAGCTTCCTCCGTCAACGGCTGAGATTGCTGCTGGTCGGCCGGGTGCTGGCCGGAGACTCCCGGCGATGGCTCATGTACCTGGGGCTCTCGGCTCTGTGGCGGCGCCTGCGCAAGCTGCGTGCCGGCGAGCCGGAGCTCGTCTACCGCGCGGTGCTGTCGCCTGGAGAGCGCCTGGACGTTCGCACCGATCGCCCCCTGCCACCGAAGTTGGCTTCGCGGAAGTTGCGTAGGCAGCTCGAAGCGGCCTATCGCGCCGAGCTGGAGCAGCGCGCTGCGAACTGAGGTAGTCGGGGGGACGCGCCGGCGGCCATCATGGGCAACGTGAAGGTGCTGCTGCGCAACCCGCGCCGCGAGGTCGAGCTGCAGGGTCCGTTGTCGGTGATCGCACTGCTCAACCGGTTCTCGCTACAACGGGAGGCCGTCCTCGTGGTGCGCAACGGCACGCTGGTTCCCGGCGACGCCACCCTGGCCGACCAGGACGAGGTAGAGATCCGCCCCGTGATCAGCGGTGGATCCGACCGCGGCGCCCCGCGGGTCGAGGGGGTGTGCTCACCATGAAGTGTCAGGTCTGTCGAGGTCCGGCTGTCATCGACGTCCGGCGCCACAACGCCAACTTCTGCGCGGAGCACTTCCTGCGGCTGTGCCGTGACCAGGTGGAGCGGGCCATCGCTGCCTTCGACATGATCCACCCCGGCGAACGGGCGCTGGTGGCCGTGTCCGGCGGCAAGGACTCACTGGCGGTATGGGACCTGCTGGTAGGGCTTGGCTACGAGGCCGATGGGCTGTACCTCGGCTTGGGCATCGGCGAGTACTCCGACGAATCCGGGCGCTACGCCCGGCATTTCGCTGCGGAGCGCAACCTGCACCTGCGGGAAGTCGACCTCCGCGAGGAGTACGGGTATGACGTGCCCACGGCCGCCCGAGCCACCAAGCGCGCGCCCTGCTCGGCATGTGGGCTGTCGAAGCGCCACCTCTTCGACGCGTGTGCCCGCGAGGGCAACTACGACGTGGTGGTCACCGGCCACAACCTCGATGACGAGGCCGCCGTGCTGTTCGGCAATGTGCTCCGTTGGCAGATGGAGTACATCGGCCGGCAATGGCCCGTGCTGCCCGGCGGCGACGGGTTCCCCCGCAAGGCCAAACCGCTGGTGCGGTTGTCGGAGCGCGAAACCGCCGCCTATTGCATCCTGTCGGGCATCGACTACCAGGTCGAAGAATGCCCGATGGCCGACGGCAACCGTCATCTCGGCTATAAGGCAGCGCTGAACAGCATCGAGGAGTCCTCCCCGGGCAGCAAACACGACTTCTACTTCCGCTTCCTCGACCGGGCCGCTGG
The DNA here is from genome assembly GCA_034667945.1 of Acidimicrobiia bacterium. Taxonomy (GTDB): domain Bacteria; phylum Actinomycetota; class Acidimicrobiia; order Acidimicrobiales; family CAIXPF01; genus JAXDQG01. The sequence goes on from JAXDQG010000743.1 coordinate 2,643, forward strand.
ATTGTTCAGGGAGCAGGCCGGGGCCGGCCTGGAGGGCCTCGGGGCCTGCATTCGCTGCGGCGCTCCTACACCCACCGAGGTGTGCGGCTTCTGTCGCCTCGTCGATCGGGCCTCGGCCGCCGAGCCGGTCGAACTGATTCCCCGGCCGCGTCGCCGCGGATGAGCGAGGACGAGATCGACCACGGGAGCGAGATCGGCACCGACCGGCCTCGACCGCGCACGAGCGTCCCCGACCAGCAGTCGGGACCGCAGCAGTCACCGGCAGGACCGCAGGAGGGCGACCGCGTGCTGCAAGCCGGGGACCGCGTGCTGCTCATCGACGTCAAACGCCGCCGCTATCTGGTGACCTTGGCGCACGGCGGTGAGTTCCACTGCCACACCGGGATCATCCGCCACGACGACCTGCTCGGAGGGCCGGAGGGCCGCTACGTGCGCTCCACACGGGGCGGCATGTTCCAGGCCGTACGGCCGACGATGGCCGACTTCATCCTGCACATGCCGCGCGGCGCTCAGGTGATCTACCCGAAGGATCTCGGGCCGCTCCTGATGCTGACCGACGTGTTCCCTGGTGCACGGATCCTGGAGTCCGGGGTGGGGTCCGGTGCGCTGTCCATGACCCTGTTGCGAGCCGGTGCAGATGTGGTGGGCTACGAGCTACGGCCGGATTTCGCCGCTCGGGCCCGCAAGAACGTCGCGGGCTTTCTCGGGGACGAGGCCATGGCTCGCTACCGGGTCGAGGAGCGGGACTGCTACGCGGGCATCGACGAGCGGCAGCTCGACAGGGTAGTCCTCGACCTGCCCGAGCCCTGGCAGGTGGTGCCCCATGCGGCGGAGGCCCTCCGGCCCGGAGGAATCGTCGTGGCGTACACCCCGAGCATCGTGCAGGCGGTCCAGTTCCGGAATGCACTGGGCGCGCACGGCTTCGAGCTGGGGGAGACGGTGGAGGTCCTCAACCGCACCTGGCACATCGACGGCCAGTCGGTTCGGCCCGACCACCGGATGGTGGCCCACACCGGCTTCCTCAGTCACGGCCGGCTCCTGGGCCCTCGGCCCGCCACCGGACGCGCAGACCGGGTTCCGGAACCCCCCGCCTAGGCTTCGGCGGCGTGAACCTGTTCGACCTGCTGCTGGCAGCGCTCGCGTGCGCGGCCGCAGTGGGCGGGTTCCGGCTGGGTTTCGTGGCCCGTTCGTCGTCCTGGCTCGGCATGGCCGTGGGCCTGCTGGTCGGTGCGCATCTCGCGCGCCCGGTGGCGGAGCGCCTGAACAACGACCATCCGAGCGGCGCACTGGTGGCGGCAACGCTCATCCTTCTGACCGCGGCGCTCGTTGGCCAGATCCTCGGCCAACTGGCCGGCAGTCGCCTGCGCCTCACGGTCCCGGCGGGTCGGGCACGTCGGGCCGACTGTCGGTTGGGGGCCGTGGCGGGAGTCGGCGGCGTGGCGCTGGCGGGCTGGTTGCTCTTGCCGATCATCAGCGTGCTGCGGTCGTGGCCGGCCCAAGAAGCGCAGGACTCCGCCTTCGCCAGCGTCGTGACCGACCGGCTGCCGGCGCCGCCCAACACCCTGCGCAGCCTGGCGTCACTGGTGGGACCGGTGCGGTGGCAGGAGCTGCTCACCGGCCTGCCCTCGCAGGCTCTTCCTCCTCCGCCCCCCTCGCCGGGAGTGCGGCAAGAGATCATTGACCAGACGCGTGGCTCCGTGGTGAAGGTCGACGGGCGCGGGTGCGGGGACGATCGCCGCGGTAGCGGCTTCGTCGTGCAGGGCAACCTCGTGGTGACCAACGCCCATGTGGTCGCCGGCGTCGACAATCCAAAGGTGTCCAGCGAGTCGCAGCATGGTCTCGACGCCAACCTGCTGGTCTACGACTCGGCGCGCGACCTTGCGGTTCTCGAGGTGCCTGGTCTCGATGCCCCGTCGTTGGAGCTCCGCGCGGCAGCGGAAGGCGACACGGGCGCGGT
>JAXDQG010000744.1:0-2758 GCA_034667945.1 Acidimicrobiia bacterium
ACATCGTCGACACCGCGTAGAACATCCGCCCCACAGGGTTCAGGTTGTCCTCCACCCGGTCACCGCCGCGCGGTTCGATCAGCAGGACCGCTCCGCCCGGTGCCAGCAGCTCCCGGGCGCGCACCAGGGCCCCGACCGGGTCGCCGAGGTCGTGCAGCGAGTCGACGAAGACGACCAGGGCGTAGCCCGAGCCGGGCGCGTCCTTGGCGCTGGCCACCTCGAAGCGAACCCTGGTGGCGACGCCGGCCGCGCTGGCCGCCTTGCGAGCGGCGGCGATCGAGGCGTCGTGGTTGTCGCAGCCGGTGACGTGGGCGGCGGGGAAGCTCTCCGCGATCCAGATCGTCGGTGCGCCGTACCCGCAGCCGACGTCCAGCACGGCACCGCCGGCGCGCAACGCATCGGCGACGCCGTCCATCGCACCGATCGCACCCGCGAGGAAGTCCGGGGCCATCGCGGCCCGGGTGAAGCGGTCGACACCGTGCCAGTGCTCGGCGGCGCGCTCGTCCCAGCCGAACCCGCGCCCGGTGGCGAACGCCTCCTCGAACGCGCTGAAGCGGGCTCCCGTGGCGCAGAGCATGGTGACCGCCGCGTCGGCGAGGGCGCCCATCGGCCCGTGGACCAGCGCGGCCGCCACCTCGTCCGGCAGCTCGAAAGCACCGTCGAAATAGCGGAGGTAGCCCGCTGCGGCCTGGGTCTTCATCCACTCGCGGGCGTAGGGCTCGGCCGTGCCCACCCGGTCGGCCAGCTCGGCCGGCGTCAGCGGTCCAGCGCCGGCCAGCGCCGACCACAATCCGGCCCGCACGCCGAGCGCGGTGGTCAACGTGCTGAGCGTGATCCCGAGTTCCTCGACGATCTGGGCGACTACCGCGTCGACCCTCGCGGCATCGATCTGCTCTGTCTGTACCGTCATCGCAATCCTCCTGGTTCGTGCTGGTACCCGAGAGGCGCTAGGTGCCGCCTCGCGCTTCGCGAGGAGCGAACTGGCGCCTCAAGGAACACAGGCAGAACCTGAGGAGGAACGGATGATCGAGCTCCACGCCAGCCGGTACGTCGCAGCGCAGGCAGTCGCCGTCTACGACCTGATCACCGACATCGGCCGGATGGGCGAGTGGAGCCCGGAAAACCAGGGCGGCGAATGGCTCGACGGTGCCAGCGGCCCGGCTGCCGGGGCGCGCTTCACCGGCCGCAACCGGCGCAGGGCGGCATGGACGACCACCGCGACCGTCACCGAAGCCGATCCCGGGCGGGCGTTCACCTTCGTCATAGGCAAGGTGGACAGACCTGAAACCAGGTGGCAGTACACGTTCACCCCCACCGGCGACGGCTGCCAGGTGAGCGAAACCTGCGAGATCCTCCGTGAGCCCGGTCTGATCGGACGGTTCCTGACCCGGCTCGGCACCGGCGTGGCCTGGTCCAAGCGAGCGGACGACCTGCAGCATGGCATGGACGAGACGCTCCGGCGCCTCGCCGCCACCGCCGAGCCACAGCGCTGACGACCAGGGAAGTCGCGGTCGGCCCCGGCACCCTCCTGCGTCACCCCGGTACCGAGCGTGAGCCGGCTCCCCTCCGATCGCTGGTCAGACGCTCGCGGCTGGATGTGCCTCTATCGAGCTCAGGAGGGTCGAGAGCATGGCCAGGAGAGCCTCCTTCTCGGAGTCCGAGAGCGCGTCGAAGAGACCGGAGATCCCCAGGAGCCGAGGCGCGAACGCGTTCTGCACGGTGGCGGTTCCTGCCGGTGTGAGCTCGAGGATCGTGGCCCGCCGGTCGGTCGGATGCGGCACTCGACGTATGAGGTCCTCGGCCTCCAGGGCGTCGGCCACCGACGTCAGGTTGCGGGCGTGCAGGCCGAGCTCCTCGGCGAGGTCGCGCATCTTGGCCGGACCGTTGCAGGCGAGCGACTGCAGCACCCGCAGCCGGGGATAGGGCGTCGCATCGGGCCCGCCGTCGAGCCATCGCAGGAATGCCTGGGAGAAGAGGACCGCCTTCTCGATGAGGTCGCGGTTGGGCAGTTCGACGCCGGCCTCGACACGGGCGGCGGCTTTGACCATGCCCTGATCGTACCAGGATCGAGTCAGAAAAGATTGTGTTGACATAGATAATTACGACTGAGATAGTTACATCTGTAACGATCACTCACCTCTGCATCCCGCTCGGGCTGAGGGAGCGTCGATGGGAAGGAGCACGATATGGCCGAAGCGCCGTTCGCAACGTTCGACGGGGCCCTGCTGGCAGTTCGACTGACCGCGCATCTCGTGTTCCGCCACACCGACGCGACGGATGAGAAGCGATGAAGGCGATTGCCATCGCCGACTTCGGCGCCGTTCCCACCCTCCATGACCTCCCGGTCCCCCAACCGGGCGAAGGTGACCTGCTGGTCCGGGTGGAGGCCAGCTCGGTCAACGGCTTCGACCTCGCTGTGGCCAGCGGGAAGGTCAAGGGAATGATGGAGTACCGCCTGCCGATCGTGCTGGGCAGGGACTTCGCCGGCACGGTGGAGGCAGTCGGTCCCGGGGTCACTGGGTTCGCGGTCGGTGACCCCGTCTTCGGCGTGCTCGTGACGAGGACGCTCGGGGATGGGACGTTCGCGGAGCACGTGGCCGTGCCCGCCATGTTCGTCGCCAAGGTCCCCGAAGGCCTGCCGATGCACTTTGCCGGCGCGCTCGGTGCCGCCGGCGCCACTGCGATGGACGCAATCGACGCCATCGATCCCAGCCGCGGCGAGACGGTCCTGATCTCCGGCGCGACCGGAGGCGTCGGT
>JAXDQG010000745.1:0-3830 GCA_034667945.1 Acidimicrobiia bacterium
CGCCGGCGAGCGGGTGGCGTTCGAGCCGGCTGGTGCGGAGCTCGCCAGTACGAGAGCCAACGCCCGATCTGCCTTGGCGCGATACGCCAACGTCTGCAGCCGACCGCTCAACTCGACCGAGCCATAGCCGTGCTGGCGGGCATTGCGCAGGTCCGTGCTCTGGCGTGCCACGGCAAGGCCGACCCACGTGCCAACCCCGGCCAACAGGAGTGTGGCGGCCAGGAGCGGAAGGTTGAGCACGCGTCGAGTGGCACGGGTGAGGTACACCTGGATCGCCACCAGCACGGCAACGGCCAAGGCGATGAGTCCTTCGGCCACCAGCAGCCACGGGCGGCCGGCCCCATCGTCGGCATTGAACCTGTTCTGGGTGAGGGTGGTGAGCGTGGCCACGTCCGGCGCAATGCCGTTGCGGACCAAGTTGATTGCGTCCTGCAGGACGTTGTCACCATCGGGAATGCCCTTGACGTTGTAGGTCCGGGCCGTCTCCACCAGGCCGGCGTAGGTGGTGATCTTCGCGGCCAAGTCCCCGCTGGCGGCCCGGCCCTCAGCAGAACCCCCAACCAGCCGGGCAACCTCGGTGAGCCGCTGCAACGAGCGAACCAGGGCGTCCTCGTAGAGCCGACGCTGCTCGCGGTCTTCCTGCTGGCCCGACAGAAAGGCCGCCGTCGCCGCTGCGTCCGCCTCCGCGAGGCTCGAGAAGACTTCCTGGGTGGCGACCAGCGCCGGGGCTGATGAGGAGCGCAGCCGATCCGTCGACGAAGAGAGCGCAGCGGCCCCGACCGCCGACACGACCACGGCTACGAGAACCGCCGCCACACCCAGCAGGGACACCAGGCGGAAGCGGCCCGGCGTGGTCGCCCCAATGCGCCTCCAACCCACCAGTGGCCGACCCGTCGGGACGAGAACGGCGCTGGGGGCGGTCACCGGGATGAGGTTAGGGCAGACAGACCCGTGTCCCCGCGCAGGCGACTGCGACGTGGCCGCACTCGCCGCCGCCCCCACGACACCCACACGACGGCGGCGGCAAGTTCCGCCGCCGCGCCTAACCTGGCCGATGCTCAGCACGAAAAGGGGTTTGATGTACCTCGACCAGCTCGACCAGCTCCTGGGCCGCCTCACCGAGGCCGAAGGAGCCATGTCGGCCAACCTGGTCGAGCTGGAGAGCCATCCCACCACCAAGCTGATCCGCTCCGCCGGCCTCACCGGCACCACCGCCGCCAAGGCCCTGCCGGCCGTCAAGGCGATCGAGGACCTGTGGGGCCAGTACAGCGCGCTGCACCAGCTCCTGCAGGATGCCCGTGAGCTGCGGGGCAGCGGCCACCGGCTCGATGCGGCCGAGACCGCCCACTTCGAGCAGCTGCTCTGCGGGCCGTCCGTCACGGTGACCGGCCCCCAGGTGCCGCTGGAACAGCGAAGCCTCGTCGGTCAGACCGAGGCCACCTGGCGGGTGAGTCCCGGGCAGCTCATCCAGTCGATGACGACCACCTTCGATCAGGCCCGTGACGTCGTGTTCACGGTGGACCGGCTCTGGCGTGACCTCGTCCCCCAACTCGAGCAGCTCCGAGCGCAGCTCACCGAACTCACCCGCCAGGCCGAACCACTCGGGGTGGTGGACCAGGTCGGTCTGCCGAGACTGCGAGCGGCGGTGGACCGACTCGGCGCCGAGGTCGTCAGCGACCCCATGGCTGTGGGCGACGAGTTCAGGTCCTCGGTAGAGCCCGCCTTCGTCACGTGCCGCAGCGGTCTCGCCGAGCTGACGACCCGGCACGCGTCGCTGCAGCCGGACCTCGACCGGGCGCGGTCGCTGATCCACGAGATAGGTCGCCTACGCGACGAGGGCGCGACAGCCCTCCCCGAGGCTCGCAAGAAGATCGCCAATCCCGAAGGCCTCCTCGAACCGATCGATCCGGACGTGCTCTCGAGTGCCAAGGTTGGCCTGGTGCCTTGGCTCGACCGGCTGACCGCCATCGTGGCCGAGGGCAACTGGCAGGTCGGTCGGCGCGGGCTGGACCAATGGCTGGAGCACGCGCAGCGAATCCGTCAGGCGGCATTGGCGGTGCGCGACGCCAACCAGCGCCCGCTGCGCCGCCGCGACGAGCTGCGAGGGCGGCTGGCCGCCTACCGGGCCAAGGCCGCGGCCCTCGGCCTCGGCGAGCAGGCTGACCTCGAAGCGCTGTACGACGCCGCCCACGAGGCATTGCACACCGCCCCCACCGACCTGCTCGAGGCGGCCGATCTCGTCGCGCGCTACAGCGGATCCCTGCAGGGAGTCCCTCGCCGCCCGGCTGACCACGGAGAACCACGTTGAGCACGGTGAAGCCCGTGCCGTGTGCGCAGCCGGGCTGCGGCGGCACGATCCTCGACGACGGCTACTGCGACACATGCGGAGCGGCCCGCCCGGCGCCTTCACAAGCCGCACCCGACCCGGCTTCACCGCCGCTGTCCCCGCCGGGTGCCGCTGCGGCCAACGGCGCGCGGCCGCCGTCCCAGCCCATCGGTCCCCGAGCCGCCTCCGGCCCGCTGACCACGCCGCCATCGATGGGACCGGCCTCGGGCCGCACAGGCGCCTCCCGACGCTCGGCCAGCGGTCGGACCAAGGGGAGCACCCGCACCCGACTCGGTGCAGGCCTGGTCGACGTACCGCCGGTGCCGGTCGGCGATCCCAGCGCCGCGCTCATGTCGCCCGCCCAGATCGAAGCGGTACTGGGCGAGGTACCGGAAGAGAAGCGGTTCTGCCGGGCGTGCGGCCGGCCGGTCGGGCGCCGGTCCGAGAGCCGACCCGGGCGGATCACGGGCTTCTGCGGCGCCTGCCGGACTCCCTTCGACTTCGTCACCAACGCTCCGTCATTGGCCAGAGGCGATCGGGTGGCCGGGCAGTACGAGGTGATGGGCTGTCTGGCGCACGGCGGCCTCGGTTGGATCTACCTGGCCCGAGACACCGCGGTCTCCAATCGCTGGGTCGTGCTGAAGGGTCTGCTCAGCTCGGATGATCCCGACGCGCTGGCGGCCGCCATGGCCGAGCGGCAATTCCTCGCCCGGGTCGAACACGGGAACATCGTTCGCATCTACAACTTCGTGACCCATGCGGTGCCGCGGGGCGAGGCTGCCGGAAGGCCGGCCGGCTACATCGTCATGGAATACGTCGGCGGTGAGAGCCTCAACGGCATCCTCAAGCAGCGCCGAGCCGCGAAGGGGGGCGCGCCCGATCCGCTGCCGCCGGCGCAGGCCGTCGCCTATGTGCTGGCGATCCTGCCGGCACTGTCGTTCCTGCATCGCAAGGGCCTGATCTACAACGACCTCAAGCCGGCCAACGTGATGGTGAGTGGTGACGACGTCAAGCTGATCGACCTCGGTGCGGTGAGCAGGGCAGATGACCCAGATGCTGTGATCTTCGGCACGGAGGGCTTCCAGGCGCCGGAGGTCGCCGAGCTCGGTGTGTCGGTCGCCTCGGACGTCTATACGATCGGGCGCACGCTGGCCGTGCTGATGCTGAACTTCGCCTACCACGAGGGGCGCTACCAACAGACGCTGCCGACGCCCGAGGCCGAGCCGTTGTTCGCGACCTGGGAGTCGCTGTACCGCCTCCTGCTGAAGGCGACCGCTGTCCATCCCGACGACCGCTTCAGCTCCGTCGACGAGCTGGGCGAGCAGCTCCTCGGCGTGCTGCGCGAGATCGTGGCTCGACAGGAGCGCCAACCGCGACCGGCATCCAGCGCAGTCTTCGGGGCCGACCAGCTGGGCGCAGGTGCCCAGTTCCTACCGAGTCCAGACGGCCGCGGCGGCGCCCCACGCCACGACGTCCCAGACCGCCGGGTGCTCCCACCACTGCG
>JAXDQG010000746.1:0-7769 GCA_034667945.1 Acidimicrobiia bacterium
GGCGGGATTCGTCGCGTGGCGGAACCGAGGGGTCGTCCCGGGCCGTGGAGAGCAGCAGGTCGCGGCCCGGAAGGGCGACCGCCCCGGCCACGGGCACACCGTCGATGGCCAGGGCGACATGCACCGCGAAGTCGGTCCGCTCGAGGTCGCCGAACTCTCGGGTGCCGTCGAGCGGGTCGACGATCCACACTCGGCGGCGGCTCAGACGGACAGGCTCGTCTGCCGACTCCTCGGAGAGCAGACCGTCCGTCGGATGACTGGCCTGGAGCGCGGCCACCAGATAGTTGTTCGACTCGGTGTCGCCCAGCCGGCGCAGCTCGTCGGCTGGATGGCCCTCGTCGCGAAGGGCGAGCAGACGGAGGCCGGCTCGGGCGGCGAGCTCGGCGGCCAGGAGGTGGTCCTCGGGAGTGGCGTCCACGGACGAGCCAACCTAGCCGGCTCACGATGGCCGCCGGCCCGGACGCCGGTCAGAGGCTGGGCTCGCGCCGGTTGTCCGTTGCCTGCTGGCGGAAGTCCTCGCTGATGCGTTCCAGGTCGTCAGCGCTGGCGTCCTCTACCGTCATCATGCGGTTGGTGGCGGCTTCGTTGGCCCTGATCAGCTCGTCGAGCTTGAGCTGTGTGGCCCGGGAGTCATGATTCTGTGTGTGCTGCAGCATCACCACCATGAGCAGGGTGAGGAATGGCACGCCCGCGGTGACGACGAGCTCCCACCAGCGGGGGAAGTCGGTGAGGATGCCGACGAGGAGCCACACGACAGCCGAGCCGACAACCAGCGTGGCAGCGACGGCCGATCCGGTCCATGCGGTGAGGTTGCGGGCGATACGCGGGAAACGGCTGGCGGCGCTTCTCGGCTCACCGGCAACATGCGTGGTCACCCGCTGCTGAGCGGTCACGCCGGTCGAAGCTACCGGGCAACGGATCCTGGCCGGGAAGGCCGAGCGACCCGTGGGTTCAGGCGGCGGTGGACCGACCTCGGCTCACGCGTTCTGGCTGCTCGGTGGGGGAGCCGTGGGGCTGACCCGCGGCGTCGTAGCACTCAGCGTGATAATGCTCCACCCGGTCCCAACGGCCCTCGATGTACACGTTGCAGATGACTTGCTGCTTGCGAAGCTTGGCCTGGAACTTGACACGCTCTCCGCAGCAGGCGCAGTCGACGTAGTTGCCGGCCTCCACCGATCGCAACGCAGCACGGCTCATGGGACGCAACGGGCTCGCCTCCGTTGTTGGGGTGGTGTCGGGCATGCGCTATCTATCGGCACCTACCTGGCCTCAACGTAAGGGGTTGATCTGCCCCATTTGCGTCGAGACCGGATCCCCATGGCGCGGGATGCGTCAACTGGATCGTTGTTCACCAGCGGTTAGACGTTCGAACCCGACAGCCGCGAACTCGATGGGAAAAAATCTGCGGGTGCCGCCTTCGTGGGCGAGTGCGCTCAGCGTTCGAGGCCGCGGGCGAGCCGCACCAGGCGCCGCAGCTTGGATTCGTCGGCGCCACTGTCCCGCAGTTCGCTGACCAGCTCCTCCAGAGCCTGCGCGCGTAGTGGGTCGACCTCGCCGCGCGACGGATTGAGCATGCCCAGCGTGAACAGCACGAGGAAGCCCGCCACACACAGCAGGCCGAACGCCAGTGCGCCGTTGGTCGAACTGTTGATCGACGACACGATCATGCCGACAATGCCGACGGCTCCGGTCAGCAGTGCGAGACCCCGCAGTAGGGCCGAGCGCTCCACAGCAGCGGGTGCGAGCCGGTTGCTCAGCCCCGAACCAGGGGCTTGTACTTGATGCGATGAGGACGCTCTGCGTCCGCGCCGAGCTCCTTGCGGCGGTAGGCCTCGTACTCGCTGAAGTTGCCCTCGAACCAACGAACCTGGCTGTCGCCCTCGAAGGCCAGCACGTGGGTGGCGATGCGATCGAGGAACCAACGGTCGTGGCTGATCACCACGGCACAGCCCGGGAAGGCCTCGAGCGCGTCCTCGAGCGCCCGTAGGGTATCCACATCGAGGTCATTGGTGGGCTCGTCGAGCAGCAGGACGTTGCCGCCGGTGCGGAGCATCTTGGCCAGGTGTACCCGATTGCGCTCGCCGCCGGAGAGGGCACCGACTTTCTTCTGCTGGTCGGAGCCCCGGAAGTTGAAGCTGGCCACGTAGGCCCGGCCGTTCACCTCACGCGAGCCGACGAGCAGGTTGTCGAGCCCGCCGGTGATCTCTTGATAGACGGTGTTCTCGGCGTTCAGCGAGTCGCGCGACTGGTCCACGTAGGCGAGCTGCACGGTGTGCCCGACAGTGATCTCGCCGTCGTCTGGCTTCTCCTGCTCGGTGAGCATCCGGAAGAGGGTCGTCTTTCCGGCTCCGTTCGGGCCGATGACGCCCACGATCCCGGCCGGGGGCAGTGAGAACGACAGGTCGTCGATCAGCAGCTGGTTGGCGTAGCCCTTGGCCAGGTGTGTGGTCTCGATGACCTGATCGCCGAGCCTATCGCCGGGAGGGATGTGGATCTGCAGGCGGTCGGGCCCGCGTTCGGCGGCCTCGGCCTCGGCCCGCAGCTTCTCGTAGTTCTGTAGGCGGGCCTTGCCCTTGGCCTGGCGGGCTTTGGGTGCCATGCGCACCCATTCGAGCTCGCGCTCCAGTGTGCGCAAGCGCGCGGTTTCGGACTTCTCCTCCTGTCGGAGGCGCTCCTGCTTCTGGTCGAGCCACGAGGAGTAGTTGCCCTCGAAGGGGATGCCGCGGCCGCGTTCGAGCTCGAGGATCCAACCGGCCACATTGTCCAGGAAGTAGCGGTCGTGGGTGACGGCGACCACCGTTCCGGGATAGTCCTGCAGCGTGCGCTCGAGCCAGGCCACTGACTCGGCATCGAGGTGGTTGGTGGGCTCGTCCAGCAGGAGCAGGTCGGGCTTGGAGAGGAGAAGGCGGCAGAGGGCGACGCGGCGGCGCTCGCCGCCCGAGAGCGTGGTCACGTCTGCGTCCGGGGGTGGCAGGCGGAGCGCATCCATGGCGATGTCGATGGTGCGCTGCAGATCCCAGCCGCCCACGGCCTCGATACGAGCTTCGAGATCGGCCTGCTCGACACCGATCTTGTCGTAATCCGCATCGGGATCGGCCCAGCTGGCCATCACCTGGTCGTAGCGGCTGAGGAGGTCGCGCACGCGGGCCACGCCGTCCATGACGTTGCCCAGCACGTCCTTGGCCGAGTCGAGCTGGGGCTCTTGCGCCAGGTGGCCCACAGTGAACCCGGGCGTGAGGCGTGCCTCGCCCGTGTAGCCGTCGTCCTCGCCCGCCATGATGCGCAACAAAGAAGATTTGCCCGAGCCGTTGAGCCCGATCACGCCGATCTTGGCGCCGGGGAAGAAGGCCAGCGTGATGTCCTTCAGCACCTCGCGGTCGGGCGGGTGGAAGCGGCTCACCCGCCGCATGGTGAAGATGAATTGGGCATTCACGGGTGGGCCAGGTTAGTTGGTCGTTCCGACTTTCCCGGGGAGGGCGGACTTTCTCGGGCAGGGCGGACTTCTCGGGCAGGGCGGACTTTCTCGGGGAGGGCGGACTTTCCCGGGGAGGGCGGCTGTCGATTCGGCGGGTGCTTTGCCAGCCACGTGGGTAGGTCTGAGCCGATGGTCGAGCACGAGCTGGCTGTTCGCGTGCGCACGACCGACGACCAGGCACTGGGCCTCGTCTTGCTCGAGATCACGCGGGCAGCGTTCCGCGGTACGCCCGTGCGGTTCGAGGTGGCGGGCGAGGTGGTGGAGATTCTCCACGCCGGCTTCGTGTCCACCGAAGTGGATGGTTGACACACGGGATCTGCCAGCGGGCGCGCCGGCCGAATATCGTCGCTGGTCGTGACGATTCGAGCTGTGCTGTGGGACTTCGGTGGAGTGGTGACGACCAGCCCTTTCGAGTCGTTCGCCCTCTACGAGCGTGACCTGGGGTTGCCCGAGGGCCTCATCCGCCAGATCAATTCGACCAATCCCGACACGAACGCCTGGGCGCAGCTCGAGCGGAGCGAGGTGGATCTGGACGGGTTCGCCGAGCTGTTCGAGGCCGAGGCGGCGGCGTTGGGACACACGCTGAGCGGTCACGCCGTGCTGAAGCTGCTGCACGGTCAGGTGCGGCCCGAGATGGCCGAGGCGGTGCGCCGCTGTTCCGAGCGGCTGATCTGCACCTGTCTGACGAACAACATCGCCGGTGGAGGACTGATGGCCGACCCGACCCGAGAGGCGGAGGTCAAGGCGGTCCAGGCCAGGTTTCATCACATCATCGAGTCGTCGAAGGTCGGGCTGCGCAAGCCGGATCCCAAGGTCTATTTGCTGGCCTGCGAAACCATGGGCGCGGAGCCGGCTGAGGTCGTCTTCCTCGACGACCTCGGCATCAACCTGAAGCCCGCGGCGCAGCTGGGGATGACGACGATCAAGGTTGTCGACCCGGCGCAAGCCCTTCAGCAGCTCGAGGCCGTCGTGGGCTTTCCGCTGTTCTGACGTTTCGGCGCCGAGCGCGTCGCCGACCACATCGGCAGACCGCCCCTCGGCCCACCACCCCTCGGCCTTTCGTCCGGGAACCTCACAAGCGGGCGAAGGCCTCCTCGAAGAGCTGCGCCTTCTCCTGTTCGTGCACATGATGGCTACCGGAGGCGGGGCTGCCGGACTCGACTCGGCTCACTCTCGTGATCTCGTGGGTCTCGCCGTGCTTGCCGTAGAGATTGCCCTTCACCGCGTTCCAAGCCCCCATGTTCTCGGGCTCTTCCTGCAGCCAGATCACCTCCCGCGCATTGGAGTACCGCTGCAGGATCCCGGCTACCGCGTCGAAGGGCCACGGGTACAGCTGCTCCACTCGCACGATCGCGGCGGCGCCGTTCAGGCCCCCACGACGCTCCCGGTCGTCGAACGCTTCCGCAGCCACCTTGCCGGAACAGAAGATGACCCGGCGAACGGCCGAGGCATCGGTCACGGTCGGATCGTCCAGCACCTCTCCGAACGAGCCCTTCGTGAACTGCTCGACCGGTGACTGGCTGAACCGCGCCCGCAACAGTGCCTTCGGCGTGAACACGATGAGCGGTTTGCGGACGTCGCGCGCCATCTGACGCCGCAGCAGATGGAAGTACTGCGCCGACGTCGTCGGATTGGCCAGCTGGATGTTGTCCTCGGCCGCAAGCGTGAGGAAGCGCTCGATACGGGCGGAAGAGTGCTCGGGCCCTTGGCCTTCGTAGCCGTGAGGCAGCAGGAGCACCAGCCCGGACGTCTGGCCCCATTTGTCCTCGGCGGCCACCAGGAACTGATCGATGATGATCTGCGCGCCGTTCATGAAGTCGCCGAATTGCGCCTCCCACATCACGAGGGCGTCTTTGTTCACCACGGAGTAGCCGTACTCGAAGCCCAAGGCGGCGTATTCGGAGAGCAGCGAGTCGTACAGCCACAGTTCCGAGCCGGAGGCGGCAGCGAGTTGGGCCAGAGGTGTGAACTCGCGGTCGGTCTCGTAGCAGATGAGCGCCGAATGCCGGTGCGAAAAGGTCCCCCGGCGCGAGTCCTGACCGGCGAGGCGCACCGACACGCCCTCGGTCAGCAAGCTGCCGAAGGCGAAGGCCTCACCCAGCGCCCAGTCGACATTGCCGCCACGGAACATCCGGTCGCGCGCCTGAAACTGGCGGGCCAGCTTGGGGTGTAGGACGAAGTCTTCGGGCAGGTGATTGAGCGCCTCGTAGACCTGCTCGATCTGCTCCATGGGCACGCCGGTGACCACATGGGGCAGCACGCCGACCAATTTCGGTTTGCTGGCCACCACTTGTTCGGTGGGCGCCGCCTGGCGCGTGTCGTCGAGGGCCAGCTGCAGCTTCTGCTGGAAGCTCTCGAGCGCCTGCTCCGCTTCGTCGAGGGTGATGTCACCCCGCTTGACCAGGCTCTCGGTGTAGAGCTTGCGCACCGAACGTCGCTCGTCGATGCGCCGGTACATCGCGGGCTGGGTGTAGCTGGGATCATCGGTCTCGTTGTGCCCGTGGCGCCGGTAACAGACCATGTCGATGACGACGTCTTTGTTGAAGCGCTGGCGGTAGTTGTAGGCCAGGTGGGCCACCTGCACGCAGGCTTCGGGATCGTCGCCGTTCACGTGGAAGATGGGCGCTTGGACCATCTTGGCCACGTCGGTCGAGTAGTACGACGAGCGGGCGGCCTCGGGCGAGGTGGTGAAGCCGACCTGGTTGTTGATGACCAGGTGGATCGTGCCGCCGACCCGGTAGCCCCGGATGTTGGACAGGTTCAATGTCTCGGCCACGACACCCTGGCCGGCGAAGGCCGCATCGCCGTGAACCAGCACGGGCAGCACCGGGTAGTGCCCCGGCGGCTGGATCTGGTCCATGCGAGCCCTCGCCATGCCGACCACGACGGGGTCGACGGTCTCGAGATGCGAAGGATTGGCTGCCAGCGACACGAGGATGTCGTTGCCAGCGCGGGAGACGAACTTCCCGGTCTGGCCCAAGTGGTACTTCACGTCGCCCGAGCCCTGCACGGCGTCGGGGGAGATGTAGTCCTCGAACTCCCGGAAGAGCTGGCCGTAGGACTTGCCCACGATGTTGACCAGCACGTTGAGCCGGCCGCGATGCGCCATGCCGAGCACGACCGAGTCGAGGTGCTCATCGGCGGCGTCGCCGAGGACCGTGTCCAACAGCGGAATGGCCGACTCGGCCCCCTCGATGCCGAAGCGCTTCTGGGCGATGTAGCGCGTGCCCAGGAACTTCTCGAGGGCTTCCGCCGCGTTCAGGCGGTCGAGGATGTGCAGCTGCTCCTCGCGAGGGGTCTGTAGCCGTGAGCCCTCGACGTGCTCCTGGATCCAGTGCTTTTCGTCGGGCTCCTGGATGTGCATGTACTCGATGCCCATCGAGCGGCAGTAGGCATCGCGCAGCACGCCGAGGATCTTCCGCAGCGTCATCTTCCTTGTGCCGGCCAGGCCATTGGTGAGGAACTCGCGGTCGAGGTCCCAGATCGTCAACCCGTAACTGGCCGGGTCGAGCTCGGTGTGCATTCGCGGCGGCTTCATGCGCAACGGGTCGAGGTCGGCAATGAGGTGACCCCGGACCCGGTACATGTTGATGAGCGCGTCGACCTGGGTCTGCTTCTCCAGCATCGACTCGATCTCGTCGACCGGGTTGTGGTCCTGCCGCCACTGCACGGCGACGTACGGCACGTCGAGCGAACGGAA
Source organism: Acidimicrobiia bacterium (assembly GCA_034667945.1). Classification (GTDB taxonomy): domain Bacteria; phylum Actinomycetota; class Acidimicrobiia; order Acidimicrobiales; family CAIXPF01; genus JAXDQG01. Next base: position 7,176 of record JAXDQG010000746.1, read on the forward strand.
CAGGCGCTCGTAGAAGTTGTGCTCGCCGATGAGCAGCTCGTGGACCTTCTGCAGGAACATCCCGGACTCGGCGCCCTGGATGATGCGGTGGTCGTAGGTGGAGGTCACCGTGACGGTCTTGGAGACGCCCATCTTGGCCAGCGCCTCGGGGTCGGTTCCGGCGAACGCGGCGGGGTAGTCGATGCGACCTACGCCGACGATCGTGCCCTGGCCCTTCATCAGCCGGGGTACGGACTGCACCGTTCCCAGGGTGCCGGGATTGGTGAGGCTGATGGTGGCCCCGGCGAGATCGTCTGCGGTGAGCTTCTTGGAGCGGACCTTGCGGATGAGGTCTTCGTAGGCACCGACGAATTCTCGGAACTGCAGAGATTCGGCACCTTTGATGACCGGCACCATCAACGAGCGGGTGCCGTCGGGGTTCTCGACGTCGACCGCGATGCCGAGGTTGACGTGCTCGGGGTGCACCACACGGGGCTGGCCGTCGGGCCCGTCGACAAAGACGGAGTTCATGACCGGCACGTGGTCGGCAATGGCCCGCACCGCGGCATAGCCGATGATGTGGGTGAAGCTGACCTTCCCGCCCCGAGTACGGGC
>JAXDQG010000747.1:0-3841 GCA_034667945.1 Acidimicrobiia bacterium
AGGCGACGGTTGCGCGCGTAGCGCGCCAGGACCAATCGTCTGGTGCCCGAGGCGCGGGTGATCGGAGCCATGCCGGAGTAGTTCTTGCGAGCCTTGGGGTCGGCGTAGCGGTCGGGGTCGTCTCCGAACTCGGCGAGCACCCGGGCGCCCAAGACCGGCCCGAGCCCGGGCTGGCTCAGGTAGATCTCAGCGTCCGGGTGCCGGCCAAACCCGCCTCCACCTCGCCCCGGAGCACCTCGGTCTGGGTCACGAGCTCGGTGATCACGGCAACCAGCGAGCGGACCGCGGCGGTGTAGGCGCCGACCACGCCCGGATGCGCCTCGAGCTGCGGTGCGCGCAGCGCGGCCTGAATCTCCTCGGCGGTCGCCTGCAGGTTGCGCTGCCGGCCGGCCCGCCGCAGCGCTGCCGCGATCTTGCTGCGGGAGAGCCGGCGGCCGGCCTCCGGCGAAGGCGCGATCGCCAGGATCGCCAGGGCGTCGCGGCCGGCCAGGTCGTCACCGAAGGCGACCAGCGCGGCCGGATAGAACTCGCGCAGCATCGAGCGCAGCGCGTTGGTCTGCCGCTGCCGGGACCAGATCATCGACTGGTGCGCGCGGGTCAGCACCTTCACGTGCTCTGCCAGCTCGGAGTCCCCGGCCACCGGCCGGTGATGGGCGCGGTCGAGGCGTACCAGTTCGGCGAGCACGTGCGCGTCACCAGGATCGCTCTTGGCCCCGGAGGTGCCGTGCCGTTCTCGATAGCGGGCAACCTGCAGCGGATTGATGGCGTAGACGGTGTAGCCGGCGGCGATCAGCGCCTGCACCCACGGTCCCCGGTCGGTCTCGATGCCGACTAGTACCTGATCGGCCTCGGTGTCCTCTGCAAGGTGGTCGGCGACCAGCGCATGCAGCGCCGCCAAACCGTCGACACCCTCGGGAAGCCGCCGGCGGGCCAGCCTGTGACCTTGTCGTCGACGAGTTCGACGTCGTGATGGGCCTCGGTCCAGTCGTTTCCGATGAACAACACCCCTGCGGCCTCCTCCGGTTCGGCATCCGTGCGTCCGAACCCTGGAGGAGAAGACCGTGGCGACCTAATGGATCAGTGCTCGTCCGGCACGCCATCCCACCGGCCATCCGCTCCTCCTCGCGCACCGGCGGGGGCACGGTCTGAACGTGGGCCTCGACGAACGGACCCGGGACTGGCAGTGCTCACCCGCCGGCGGCTCGGACACCCAATCCTGCTGCGGAACGACCGGATGCACTCCCATTAGGGCGACGGTTGGCAGCCGGGGTACTAGCTAAGCTAGGACGACGGCAGACGTGAGAGGCCCGGTCGGACGCCACGTCCGGCCGGGCCTCTGGCGTGTCCACAGCGCGTCAGGTCATCGCCTTCTCCAGGTCGTCGGCCCACATCGGCCGGCCGATGTAGAAGCCCTGGGCGGAGTCACATCCCAGATCCCGTAGCTGCTCCAGCTGGGCGGCGGTCTCCACGCCCTCGGCCACGGTGATGAGCCCCAGCGCGACGCTCAGGCGAAGAACCGACTCGACGATGGCCGTGCTCGCGGGGTGTTCCCCGAGCCGCAGGATGAACGTCTGGTCCAGTTTCACCGTGTCGACCGGGATCTGCTGCAACCACGTCAGCGAGCAGTACCCCGTGCCGAAGTCGTCCAATGCCACGTGGGAGCCACGGGCTCGCACCGTGCGCACGGTCTCGATCGTCCTGGCCAGGTCCGCTGCGGCCGCCCGCTCGGTGATCTCCACCTCCAGCTTGACCGGGTCGATGGCGCGGGCCGCGAGCGTCTCCTCCATCAGTGGGAGCATCCCCGGGTCGTTGAGCTCCTGGTCGGAGAAGTTGATCTGGACCGACATGTCCAGGCCGTGATGCGCCCAGGCCGCTACCTGCGCGGCCGCCGTCCGCAGCACCCACTCCCCGATCGGGGAGAGCAGCCCGGTCTCCTCGGCCAGGGGGAGGAACGCGGAGGGAAGGAGCAAGCCGCGCTCCGGGTGGTCCCACCGCAACAGCGCCTCGGCGGAGAACACCCTGTTCTCGTGCAGGTCCAGCTTGGGCTGGTATTGCACCACCAACTGCCCGTTCTCCAGCGCACGCCGCAGGTCGGTCTCCAGTCCCAGACGGTCGGTGACGCTGTCGCGGAGCCGCCCGGAGAACAGTTCCACCCGGTTCCGCCCCCGGCGCTTGGCCTCGTAGAGCGCGGTGTCGGCCTCCTGCAGCAGCTGCTCGGCGCTCTGAGGTGGGTATGTGGACAACGCCACCCCGACGGATGTGCCGACGAGAAGCTCCTGCGGGGTCCCTTCCAGCCGGTAGGGACCTTCGAGAGCGGCCATGATCCGCTCCGCGAGCGCGTGGGCATGCACGTCGTCCACCAGCTCCGGGCACAGGACGGCGAACTCGTCACCGCCCAACCGGGCGACCGTGTCACCGGGGCGGACGGCCTCGTGGAGCCGTCTACCCACCTGCCGGAGCAGGGCGTCGCCCGCCGGGTGCCCGAGACTGTCGTTCACCATCTTGAAGCGGTCCAGATCGCAGAACAGCACGGCGACCCGGGAACCGGCATGACGTGCGGCGGCGGCCAGCGCCAGCTCCAGGTGGTCGACGAACAGCGTCCGGTTGGCCAGCCCGGTGAGGGCGTCGTGGGTGGCGGCGTACTCGAGCCGCGAACGCAGTTCGAGCGGGACGGTGACGTCCCGCCAGTTCACCACGATCGCGTTCACACCCGGCGTATGCAGGTGGTTGGAGCCACGGCCGTGGACCCACCGGACCTCCTTCTCACCATGCCGGACGCGGAACTCGGTCTCGACCACCACCCCCGGCTCGGCCGCCAGGACCCGGGCGAACGCCTCCTCCGTCATCGCCCGGTCCCGGGGATCGACCTTCGTCCTGAAGTGCCGCCCGAGCAGGTGCTCCGGCGGGTAGCCCAGGACCGCGCGGGCCCCCGGGCTGACGTACCGGATCACCCCGGTGGGCTCGATCACCTCGATCACGTCGACCGCGGACTCGACCAGCGCCCGGAAGCCCCGCTCCTGCAGCGCCAGCTCCCGCGTCCAGCCGGGGTCCAGCAGGCACACCACGCGGTCGCCCACCGCGATCATGTCGACTGCGACCCGCTCGTCGGGATCGGTCCCCGGCGCGAGCCGGAGCTGGGCCCACCCGCCCTCAGTCGTCAGCCGGGTCAGCTCAGGGATCAGTTCGCTGCCTCGTCCCGCCGCCAACCGGCTGACCGGCACGCCTGGGTGCACGCCGGGCCCGAGCAGTCGCGCAGCGGTCTCGGTGGTTCGTTCGATCACGAAGTCGGAAACCGTCCCACCGTCGTCGCGGACCGCGTGCGCGACCACGGCGCCGTGCGCGGGGTGGCTGCCCAGGGCCTCGAGAAGAGCGGCGTCGGCCCCGTCGAGATCCGCCATGGCCACCACCTCCGGGGAGACGACACGGCCCATTGGGGCATTACCCGCGTCACGACCCGCCGCACACAGCATGGCGTTGCTTCGGCGCGCCCAGGCCTGTTGGCGCACGCGGTCAACTGCACCCCCAACAGCACGCCGAAGAGGGAGTGGACCAGCGTGGAACGGGTCACGGCGACCTCGGCCGATGACCGAGAGGACTCACGGTTCTCCCGACCCTGCAGTGGTCAAGAGAGCCGTGAACGCCTCGCGGATACGGCTAGATCTCCTCGACCCGCCACTCCCCGACCGGCGCGTATCCGCTGTCGTAGATCTCCTGCCGGGCGCCGGGCGCCAGGTCGACCTGCGTCATCGCCCCGGCCCAGTAGCGCAGGACCCGCCCCATCTCCGCACCCCTGCCCGCCCCAGCCATCGCGCCGGCGTCCAGGTCCACCTCGAGAATGAAC
>JAXDQG010000748.1:0-15095 GCA_034667945.1 Acidimicrobiia bacterium
CGGCCTGACTCGAGCACAATGGTGAGCCAGGCCTCATTGTCATCGAAGAAGCGCACCACGGCGTCTCGCATAGCGGCGGGAAGCGTCTGGTAGTCGGCCGCGAGCATGCCGCAGAGACACATGCGCTCCTGCGCCAGCACCTGGGCGTAGAGATTTGTATAGGCGCGCAGCTTCTCGCTGGCAGGTATATATCGGGTGTCGATCTCCACGAGCGCTTCGGAGAAGCGGGCTGCGTAGCGGACGATGAGGGCCTCGCCCAGTTCCGCCTTGCCGGCGAAGTGATAGTGGAGGGCCGCCTTGGTGATACCGAGCTCGCCAGCCACGTCGGCGTAGCTGAACGCGTTGAAACCTCGGCTCTGCACGAGGCGTTCAGCCACGTCGAGAATCCGTGACTGCGTGTCTGCGTCGCGTCGCTGGTGCCGGGTCGCCATCGTTACCTCACTCTTCGTGCCGAAGCCCTTGACACTGACTTACTAGAAGGTAAGCATGATCCGTGCGCCCGTGCAGGGACGGCTTGCGGGGGAGAAGGGGGAAAGCTGTGCAAGAGACCGAGCATCGCAGCTTCGACAAGGCAGAGAGCGGTGTCGATGCGCTGGATGTGGTTCGCGCATTCGGGGCGGCGTGGGGTGCTCACGACCTCGAGGGCACGTTGGCGCTGGTCACCGAGGATTGTGTGTTCGACGCGACCGGGCCGCCACCAGATGGCACCCGCTGCGTGGGTCGCGATGCGATCCGCACCGCCTGGCAGCCGATCTTCGACGATGTGGCCTCTCGTTTCGAAGAGGAAGAGATTCTCGCAGCCGGTGACCGGGTGGTGCAGTGCTGGCGATACAGCTGGGATGGCGGCCATGTGCGAGGCGTGGACGTCTTCCGTGTCCGAGATGGAAAAGTCGCCGAGAAGCTCTCCTACGTGAAGGGCTGAGGATTGAGTGAAGGGTTGAGGATTGAGTGAAGGGTTGAGGACTGAGGAGGTCGGGATGAGCACGTCGAACAACGCCATCGATACGCTTTTGGCCGGCATCGAGGCCGGCGCCATTGCCGATGATGTCTTCTGTCGGGATGCCGTCCTCGACGCCACCGTCCCCAACTGGCGGTTCTCGGTTCGGGGTGGCGAAGCGGTGCGGGCCGAGCTCGGGAGGTGGTACGCAGATCCCGGCCACTTCGACGATGTGCGCCGGAGCTCGCTTCCCGACGGCGAGTTGGTCGAGTTCGCACTGAGCTGGGAGGAAGGCGGGGTCCCGCACGCTTGTCACCAGGCGCATGTCCTCCGGCTGCGAGACGGCCGCATCGCATCCGACACGGCCTGGTGCGGAGGTCGTTGGCCGGCTGCGCTCATTGACGAGATGGCCGCGGCCGCGAAGGAGTAGAGGTTCGCCCAGGCGACACGCACGGCCCGCGCTTCCACGACGGAACGATGGGCCGTATGAATGGCACGTTGACCGGAGCGCAGCCACATGCCGGCGCGCGCCCGGTGTGCCATCGGTTCCGTCACCGGCAGAACAGGCATGGCCTTGGAACCGGCTCGCCCGACGGCCGCTCGAGCTCGTGCAACCGCCCGACACGCCCGAGCCAACCCCCAACTGCGTGAAGCCCTGCTTGCCGGCAGAGCAGGTGTACAACGGTCCTCGAATGTCGGAGACCGCACGACGCCCACGATCCGGCTCGAGCGCCAAGGCCGTCTTGCTGACGACGCTGGGAGAGTTCGTCTTGCCCCATCGGGGCTTCGTCTGGACCTCAACGGTCGTTCGATCCCTCGGCGTGCTGGGCGTCGACGAGCGCAACGCGCGCCAAGCAGTCACCCGGCTCGTGGGGGAAGACATCGTTCGGTCCGAACGTGATGGCCGGCGGGCGAGACTGCGTCTCACCGAGCACGGCACCGAACTCCTCAGCGCGGGAACCGAGCGCATCTACCGGTTCGGCAACGAGGACGACCAATGGGACGAGCGCTGGCTCGTCGTGCTGTGCTCGGTTCCAGAAGAGCAACGCGCCAAGCGCCACCGACTGCGGAGTCAACTGGCCTTCGCCGGGTTCGGATTTCTCGGTCAAGGCGTGGCGCTGTCGCCCCATGTGGCCCGTGAGGAGCGGGCGAACTCGGTGCTGAAGGACCTTGGGTTGCTTCCGGGCGCCGCGGTGTTCCGGGCGGAGGTCGGCCAGCTCGTGCCCGTGCAGGAACTGCTCGGGCGGGCGTGGGACCTCGACGCACTTGCGGACCGCTACGGGGAGTTCATCCAGGCGTTCTGCGATCGCAGCCCCGAGAGTGACGAGGAGCGCTTCCGGTCACTGACCGAACTCGTGCACGCCTGGCGACACTTCCCCTTCGTCGACCCGGAGATCCCCGTGCGGCTGCTTTCGACCGGGTGGCCCGGACGCCGGGCCAAGGACCTCTTCGACGACCGACACGCCCGGTGGGCCCCGGGCGCGAACCGCTGGTACGAGCGCGCCGAGCACACCGCAGGCTGACCTGTCACGGACCGGTCAAGATATGAGACAAAGGCTTGACGTAGGTCGACAGATATGTAGTCTGAACTCCCAGTCACCTACCGAGGGGGCACCGTGAGCACGACTCCGCCCGTAGCGTTCACGACCCATCCGGACGCTTACCGGCACTGGGCCCTCGAAGTCGATGGTGCGGTGGCGACCCTCACGCTGCGGGTGACGCCCGATGCGGGCCTCCGTGACGATTACGAACTGAAGCTGAACAGCTACGACCTCAGCGTCGACATCGAGCTCTACGACGCGGTGCAGCGACTGCGCTTCGAGCACCCCGAGGTCAAGGCAGTCGTGCTGACCGGGGGCGTCGACAAAGTGTTCTGCGCCGGCGCGAACATCCAGATGCTTGCCAGGTCCACGCACGGTCACAAGGTCAACTTCTGCAAGTTCACCAATGAGACCCGCAACAGCATCGAGGACGCCACCGCGCATTCCGGCCAGGTTTACATCGCCGCTGTGAACGGCACGGCCGCGGGTGGAGGTTACGAGCTGGCTTTGGCCTGCGATGAAATTCTGCTGATCGACGACCGGGCCTCCGCCGTGTCGTTGCCCGAGGTGCCGCTTCTCGCTGTCTTGCCCGGCACCGGCGGACTGACCCGCGTGGTCGACAAGCGCCATGTGCGCAGAGACCTCGCCGACGTCTTCGCCACACGATCCGAAGGCGTCAAGGGCCCACAAGCCGTCGAGTGGGGACTCGTCGACGCGGTCGCCCCGAGAAGCCGCTTCGAAGAACTGGTGCGGGAGCGAGCCGTGGCCAGGGCGGCCGCGTCCGATCGGCCCGATGCGGGCCCGGGAGTAAGCCTCGTGCAGCTCGACGTCACGGAATCGGAGAACTCCCTCCGCTACGAGTTGGTGTCCGTCGACATCGACCGGTCGCTCGGTGCCGCCTACATCACGATCCAAGGGCCCACCGACGCGCAGCCCACCACCGGGGAAGAGCTGACCACAGCCGGCGCGTCAGGTTGGCTGCTGGCAGTGGCTCGGCAACTCGACGACGCCACCTTGCGCCTGCGCTTCAACGAGCCCGAGATCGGCACATGGGTCCTCGAGACAGCTGGCGATCCGGCCGCCGTCCTTGCTGCCGAAGAGGTCATCGCTGATGACAGGGGGCACTGGCTTGCCCGTGAGATCCGCCTGTACTTGGCCCGTACGCTCAAACGCCTCGACCTGTCCGCCCGCACGTTGCTGGCCTTGATCGAGCCGGGCAGCTGCTTCGCCGGCGTGCTGGCCGAGCTTGCCCTGGCTGCCGATCGGACCTTCATGCTCGACGGGACCCATCCGGGCATCGAGGCACACCCGGCGACGTTGCATCTGTCCACGGCGAACGACGGCTGGTTCCCCATGTCGAACGGCATCAGCCGGCTGGCCAGCCGTTTCTGGGGCCGTGATGACAACTTGGAGGTGGCCAGAGGCCAGTTCGGCAAGGATCTGGAGGCTGCCGAGGCCCTCGAGGCCGGTCTGGTCACCTTCGCGCCCGACGAGCTCGACTGGGACGACGAGGTGCGCTTGGCGCTCGAAGAACGGAGCAGCTTCTCGCCGGATGCGCTCACGGGCATGGAGGCGAACCTGCGCTTCGTAGGCCCCGAAACCATGGAGACCAAGATCTTCGCTCGGCTGACCGCTTGGCAGAACTGGATCTTCCAGCGACCGAACGCCGCCGGTCCGGAGGGCGCTCTACGCCGTTACGGGGCCGGCTCTCGGCCTTCATTCGACCGAGCACGTGTGTAGGAGTCGGGTGGGATCGACTTGGTGGGCCGTCCCTGCCGCCGAGCAGGGTGGGAGCATCAACGAGGCCCTATCCACCTAGCTTCTCGAGGAGGAGGCCATGAGCACCGTCGACATCGACGCAAAGATCCCCAACAACGTCGACCTGGCTGGTGACCGTCGGCTGCAGCGCGCGCTGGAATCGTGGCAACCGAAATTCGTCTCCTGGTGGAGGGAGCTCGGTCCTGTCGCCTTTCAGGACAACGATGTCTACCTTCGCACCGCGATCTCTGTCGGCCAAGAGGGCTGGGCCAATTTCGGTTACGTCAAGATGCCCGACTACCGCTGGGGAATCTTCCTGGCCGACGCGGACCCCAACCGGCGGATCAGCTTCGGCGATTCTCGGGGGGAGCCTGTCTGGCAGGAGGTACCCGGCGAGTACCGGGCCGACCTCCGGCGGCTCCTGGTGGTGCAAGGCGACACCGAGCCGGCATCGGTCGAGCAGCAGCGTGCGCTGTGCCTCACCGCGCCCAGCCTCTACGACCTCCGCAACCTCTTCCAAGTGAACGTCGAAGAGGGCAGACATCTCTGGGCAATGGTGTACCTCCTGCACCGGTATTTCGGGCGTGACGGCCGGGATGAAGCCGACGAGATGCTCGAGCGCCACTCAGGTGATAGTGACCACCCGCGCATCCTCGGCGCCTTCAACGAGGCCACCCCAGACTGGCTGTCGTTCTTCTTCTTCACCTACTTCACCGATCGCGACGGCAAGTTCCAGCTGGCGTCACTGCGTGAAAGTGGGTTTGATCCGTTGTCCCGTACCTGCGATTTCATGCTCAAAGAAGAAGCCCATCACATGTTCGTGGGGGCGACGGGGGTTGGCCGCGTGGTCCAGCGGACCGTCGACCTGATGAAAGCGCACGACACGGCCGACATCCGGCCGCACGGCGGGATCGACGTGCCCACCCTCCAGCGGTACCTCAACTTCCACTACAGCGTGTCGCTGGACCTGTTCGGCGCCGAGACGTCGACCAACGCGGCGAATTACTTCGCAGCGGGTCTCAAGGGCAGGTTCCAGGAGGAGCGGCGCACGGACGACCATCGCTTGCACGACGCCACACGGACCGTGCCCTGTGTCCTCGACGGTCGACTGAGCGAGCGGGAGGCGCCGGCGCTGTCAGCACTCAACGAGACGCTTCGGGACGACTACATCGCGGACTGCCGGAAGGGAGTCGAGCGCTGGAATCGGACGCTGTCAGAGGTCGGGCTGGAGCTCGTCGTGCCCCACGTCGGGTTCAACCGCGCCGTGGGGGAGTTCGGCCGGCATCACGTCAGCCCGGACGGGCGATTAGTCACGGACGACGAGTGGCGGGCCGGCGAGCGCGCATGGCTGCCGACCGACGATGACCGATCGTATGTCGAGTCACTGATGGTGGGCGTGAGAACGCCAGGGAAGATGGCAGGCTGGGTGGCACCTCCGTCGAGCGGCATCCAGCAAAAGCCCATCGACTACGAGTACGTCCGGGTCTGACCCGCAGCCGACAGCCGATCGGGTGGGGGATGGGCGACTGCTCCAACCTGATCCGGTGCGCGATGTTCGCCCGCTCAGGGTGCCAGGTTCCACCCGGGCCAGTGATGAGGCACCCGGCCGCGCATTGCAGAATGCCTCTAGCTGGGCCTTGGTGCCCGCACCACATTCCGAGGCGGAGATGGGCGCATGGTCGTACCGGACCCGATGATCCACTACAACGAAGTGGTGGCGCTGTTGAGCGCTGCTTGTCCCACGTTTGCCAACTCACCCCAAGCGGCGGTCTTCGGCGATCACGGCAGTGAGGTCCTTCGCATGGGCCGCTTCGTCGACCACCTCGCACGCTTGGTTGACGAGGGTGACACCTCCAGCCTGCCCGCCGTGTTCGGAGTGATCGACTGGGTGCTCGATGCCGGCGACGATGCGGCCCGCCGCCTGGTCACCGAGGGCTTCATCGAGGACTTGGCACGGGCCGTCTGGTCGCTCGACGGCAGGCGGTTGAGGCTGGCTGATTTCGTCAGCTGGATGGGTCCTCGAGCCCGGTGTCTCGTAGAAGCACGCCTGTCCGGAGGGATGACCGATCGCCCTCCGGGACATGCCGGTTGTGCGATGGGTACACGCTACGTGCAGACCGTCGAAGAGGCCGCCGCGGCCACGACGGTGACGCGGTTGATTCAAGAATGCCTCAACCACCAGCAGCTCGACCGGTTGCACGAGCTGGTTGCGCCCGATGTGGTGGTTCACCAGGAAACGCCCTGCGGTGTCCCCGACGCCTTCGGGGCGGAGGAGCTGCGGGAGGTGCTGAAGACGTCGTGGCGGGTCTTTCCGGACCTGCACATGGCGGTCGAGCAGCTGATCGTCAAGGCGGATGTCGTCGTGGTCCGTTGGACGGCGGATGGCACGCACCTGGCGGAGTGGCACGGACTGCCGGCGACGGAACGGCACGTCCGGTTCGGCGGGATTCACATCTATCGCCTCGAGGGCGGCCGGATCCGGGAGTGGTGGCGAAATGAGGATCTGTTCGGCCTGCTCGAACAGATCAATGGCGCGGCGGTCCCGATGGATGCCTGGGACAACGCATCCGACATCGGCTGACGTGAACAGCTCCACCCTTCCCACCGAGGAGTCGAGAGCAGCCAGATGAATCCCGCGAGAGCGTGACCAGCGGACCGGCATTCCTCCGCAGAAAAGATGGCTCTTGGAGGTGGTGTTTTTGGCGTGTCACTCGGGGACATCGGATCGCGTGATGTCCTGACGGGCGTTGCGCTGACTTCCAGCCGATGAAATGCTGCCGACATGACAGAAAAGCCGACGTACATCGAGCTTCTCAACAGGATTTCCAACGCCGAGGCCGAGGCGGAGGGGTACCTCAACGCGTGGGCTGCGACCACCACGCGAGACGACGTCCGTCAGATCATGTCCGCCGTTGCGCTGCGCGAGGGCGAGCACGGCAAAGCCTTCGCCAAGCGCCTTTGCGAATTGGGCTACTCGATTGAGCCCATCTCGACCGGGAAAGCCGCCGAACGGCTGCCGATCACGTCGTCCACGACCCTCACCGACCGCGAGAAGTTCGAGAAGCTGGGCTTCGGACGGCCGACCGATCCCTCCACGCCGGACCAGTTCTCTTCGATGTTCGCCGACAAGGACATCGACATCCAGACGGGCGCACTGCTGGGGCGCTACATCGCGGAGGAACGCGATAGCACCCGCATGTTCGAGGAGTGCTATGCGCAGCTGTGTGCCGAGGAGGACGGATCCGGCGGGGCACCGGTCGCGAATCAGCGCCTCCAGCGCATCGAGGAGTTGCTCGAGCAGCTTGTGACCCGCCTGGCGAAGTGATCAGGGCAGCACGGACGTCCGGGCAGCACGGACGTCCGCTCAACGGTCTGGACGAAGATCGCAAACGCGGATGTGCCGCCGCTCCTGAGTGGTGTGAGGGGCGGCGGCACCGGCGCGCGTTCTCCCGGCCGTACTGCGGTGTCTACTTCAGCGTCTTGGCAAACAGATCGAGGGCCTTGGCGTAGGCCTGATCCGCCGCTTCTGCGTGGTAGCTGCCCCCCGTGACGGCGAATCCGTGATCGGCTCCCGGGTAGATGTCATAGCTCGCTCGCGACCCGAGTTTGTCGAACTCTTCCAAGAGCGGCTTCGCTGCATCGACGGGCTGCATCTTGTCGAGTGCGCCCCACGCGAAATAGAAGGAGCCCGAGCTCTTCGGCACGCCCAAATGCGGCGAGTCGGCGTCCTTGCTCACGCAGAACGAGGGGTGCATGCCGACCCCCGCCTTGAAGCGCTCCGGGTGGTCGGCCATGGCCCTCACAACGGAGCGGGCACCGATGCAGTAGCCGATGCAACCCATCGGCGCCGGCCCGGCCGCATTGTCGCCATCCAGATGGCTCAGCAGCGCATCGAGGTCGGAGCGGACCATGTCATCGGTTGTACCCATCAGCATTCCCATGAACTGCTTGAACTCGGGTGAATCCTGTGGCAGCGCAAAGAGCTGCTCGGGCTCCATGTGTACGAACTGGCCGTTCCGGTGGTAACGATCGGGCGACACCACGTAGTAGCCGGCCTCGGCCACTCGACGGACGACATCGTGGGTGGACGGTCGCACGCCCGGCCCGTCGTGGAACAGGACGACGACGGGGAACGGGCCGTCGCCGTCGGGGTGCTTTGCCACCACCGACATATCGCCGTCAGGCGTGGTTACGGTCAGGATCTGCTCGTGCATGGCGTTTCCCCCAAGTGATTCGGTCGCCGCAGCGGCCCGCAGCGTGCCGGGCCAGCCGGATCCTACGCTCCCGACCAACCGTCACTGCCGGGTGCTTCGGCGCCTCGCGGCCACCTGACTGCCAAAGAATCCGAGGCCTGCCATAGGTACGGGTCGGGCGGATCTTGGGCATGGCTCTTGCTGCCGACCAACGAGGCCTGCCGACGTGCGGGCGATTCAACTCCCACCGCGGCTCTCACGGGGTGCGTCGGCAGCTCTGCTGAATCGAACGGGAGGTGCTCAGTGGCCAAGGCGACGCGCAACAAGGGACCGATGGCGAAGCTCGAGCGACGGGTGGAGAAGTTGGCCAAGAGGCTCAAGAAGGTGGCCAAGCGCCATAAGAAGATGTGACGGGCCGGGCTAGTCGGTCTCCCTCCTGGGCATGTCTTGGTCGCAAGGCCTGAGTTAGCGGACTGCCGCGCATCGTTCGCACGTCCGAACCTGGAAGGAGGGCAGATGGCCAGCAACGAGGATGCCCAGAAGTCGAGCCCACCGGCGAGGCGCTGGGCGGATTGGTTCGACCGCGATCTGCCGGATGTGTTTCGTTGGCTGGAGGAGCGGCGCCCCTCGCTGCTCAGCAGCGGCGATCGGATCCGCGTCGAAGAGGAGGTTTCCGATGGCGTGTTGCGCGTCCGTGCCGAGGCTCCCGGAATCGACCCCGACAAGGACGCGCACGTATCGGTCGAGGACGGCGTTCTGCGATTGAAGGTCGAGCGCCGCCAGCAGTCGCAGGCCGAAGATGAAGGAAGGGTTCGCAGCGAGTTCCAGTACGGCTCCTTCTACCGGGCAATCCCGCTGCCCAAGGGCGTGGATCCCTCCGACGTCACGGCGACCTACAAGGACGGGATTCTGGAGATCACCGTGCCCATGCCCGAACCTGTGCAACCAGAGCCCCGCAAGGTGGCGATCGGTCGGACGTGAGCGAGCACCGCGAACCGCGACGCGGCTGAAGGTGGTCTCCGAGACCGTCCTCGGGGGCCATCCTTCAGGTCATTTCGACGAACCCCGGCGCGAGCAGGTTTTCCTAACAACCGAGCTATTGATTGGTAACGCGGCCGAGTCCGTTCTTCCTCATCCAGCCAACCTACGGTGGGTGTTCTCGGTCTTCTGGGAGAGTCACCGCTCCTGTACGACCGGCGACCACGCAAATACCAGACGCCTGTCCGCGCGCAACCGCCATTGGGCCTCGGCCCGTGATCGTCGCTCACGGCGTATCCGGCTCGTCGATAGTGACTATGGTTTCGCCCCGGGGACGCATCACAAGCGGCTTGCGCGGATTTGGGACACTGGACCCTCCGCGCATGCGGCCGCAGGACGTTGCAACCGCGGCGACCAATTCGTGAGCCAGGGGGGAAGCATGGGAACAAGGTGGTTCATCGGGACCGCGCTTGTCGTCAGTTGTGCGCTGTTCGCTGCGTCGTGCGGTAGCAGCGGGGGAGGAGGCGAGAGAGCCGCCACGACGACTGCCGGCAACAATGGCTCGGGCGTGACAACGACGTCGGCCAGTTCAACCAGCGCAGCGGCGACCCTTGCTGCGACACCCGCCAACATCGATGAGTGGGAGAAGCTCTGGGCAACCGAGCGCGCCGCGGTCGTCAAGCGGATCAAGGACAACAAATGGGGCAAGTCAAGTGACGGTAAGACGCTCACCGGACCGGAGGGCTTCCGAATCGACCTCTCCAAGTGCGGCCCCGGCTGGAGCGATACCGAGGGACTGACGGATACCGAGATCAAGATCGGCGGGACCTCACCGCAGTCAGGTACGGCGGCTGACTTCGGATACGTGGCCAAAGCGTCCGACCCGTACTTCAAGTATTACGCCGCTAAGGGCTTGTTCAAGGACTCGACCGGCAAGACGCGGACGAAGGTTAATTTCACGTATCGGGACGATGTCTATGATCCCGCGAAGACCATCCCCCTCGTTGACGAGCTGCTCGATAGCGAGAAGGTGTTCGCCCTCTGGGTTACTGGTACACCCAATGGCTTGAAGGTCTACGACAAGATCAACAGTCGCTGCGTGCCCAATCCGCTGTTGATTGGCGGCTCGCCAGCCTGGGGTGATCCGGTGAATCATCCGTGGACGACGGGCTCGTTGATGTCGTACGGCACCGAGGCGACCATCTGGATGGCGTTCATCGAGCAGCACATCGACGAGTTGACCAAAGGCAAGAACAAGGCGGTGGTCGCGGGATTCGTGGCGAACAGCGAGTTCGGCGCCACCTATGAGTCTTCATTCAGGGCTGCGCTGGCCCAGTCGCCCGTCAAGGACAAGATCGACTTCGTGACCGAGCGGGTCGAGATCACCGCCCCCACCGTGACCGACCCGATGACGACGTTGGCCTCCAAAAACCCCGACATCTTCTTCACGATGAGCGGTGGAGCGCAGTGCCCCCAAATCATCAGCGAAGCCGCCAACAACGGCATGAAGCAGAAGACCAAATACCTGTTCATGTCCTCGGTGTGCAAGTCCGCCAGTTACGTCGGCAAGGCGAAGGTCGGTGGCGACGGTTCGGCCGCCGACGGTTGGTACATCGTCGGTGGCGGCCTGAAGGACTTCAACTCAGATGCAATGGCCAGCGACTCGTTCGTCGCCTGGGGCCGCAAGTTCCTCGCCGACAATGGGCTGGACTACAAGGCGTCCGGCAACCTCGGGGCGGGCTTGTACTACGCATGGACCTGGGTGCAGGCGCTGATCATCGCCGGTGAACTCGATGGCGGGCTCACCCGGACGAATCTCATCGTCGCCCAACGAGCCATCAGCGGGACCAATCCGCTGCTCTTGCCGGGGATCAAATTCAACATGAACGGCAACTCGGACCCCTACTTCGTCGAGGGTTCCGATCTGTCCGTCTGGAATGCCGCCCAGCAGGGCTGGGTCCAGAAGGGAAATGTGATCGAGTTGTCCGGCAAGACCAAGCCGTGCGCGTGGGATCTCAGTGCGCAGGCTTGCAAAGGCTGACCGAATGCGAACGGCGGGGCCCGAAACGATCGGGCCCCGTCGCCGCGTTGAGGGCAGAACGACGACTGTGCTGCGGGTCCCAGGCTGCGTCACTGGGCGATTCGCGTCACCCCGCCGTGTGCGTGGTCGGCTGGCCTGCGGCGTCCCGGGAGGCGAGGAGGTCCATCTTTCTCGGACCCTTCTTGGTCTCGAGCGTGACCTGGTACGCGGCCCTGATGCGGCTGAAATACTCGACGACGGTGAATCCATCGGGGCCGGCAACGTGTGGGCCGTACATCTGGTTTGGCTCGGCCAGCATGACGTCGCCGACGCGGAGCTCACGGTTGCCCTCGTCAGGCCCCACGGCGGTCATCGAGCCCTGTGTGATGACCTCGAAACGGTGGCAGTCGTGCGAGTGCCGAGGAAGCACTTCACCGGCTTTCATCGAGAACATGGCGAAGCCGGGTGCCTCCGGGTCCTCAGGGTCACCCATCACGAAGAGGCTGAGCGGCATTCCCGCCTTTTCCGCGTCGACCAGGAGTGGCCGCAGATATTCGGCCGGGACGCGCCCCCAGAAGCCTGCTTCGTCTGGTGAGAGATGCATTGGCCGACCTCGCGTTCCAACCTGTCGCGGGGTGTGACCCTACCAAGCTGCAGTTCTCTCCGCTTTGGGTACCAACTGTTCGGCCCCCGTGCCGTTCGCCTGCACCCTTCCCCCCTCGCCCGCACCTTTCTGCTTCGCTGCTTCGGCAGCACGCTCCTTGACGGACCACCGCGGTAGCGATCGGCAGCGTGGCGTACGGTCGGCACACCTGGATGGGGGGTGTGATGACCGATCGTCGCAGGAATGACCCCGGTTTCGATGTCAGCGCCGACGGCCCACTGTCGGGGATCCGGGTCTTGGACATGAGCGTCGCCATCCAAGGCCCTCAGGCCTCTGCATACCTGGCCGACATGGGAGCCGATGTGGTCAAGGTCGAGGCGCCCGGCGGTGAGTTGAATCGCTACTACCGAGGGCCCGCCTTTCCCCACGGCATGGATGTCATGGGATCGCAGTTCGTCTGCATGAACCGGGGGAAGCGGGCCGTCTCCGTTGACGTCCACTCCGCGCTGGGCCGCGAGGTTCTTCATCGGCTTGCGGCCCGATCCGATGTCTTCGTCACCAATTACCGGGACGAAGCATTGGTGCGGATGGGCATGGGCTACGAAGAGTTGGCTGCCCTGAATCCTCGCCTGGTGTGGGCCCGCGCTTCCGGCTTCGGGCAGCACGGTCCGGAGGCCGACAAGGCCATGTTGGATGGCGCCGCACAGGCGCGGGGTGGTCTTGCGGCCATCTGCGGACCGCCCGACGGACCGCCGATGCCACCGGGAGCCGCCATCGCGGACCACGGTGGTGCGATGCAGCTCGCGCTCGGGATCATGACTGCGCTGTTCGCCCGAGAACGGACGGGGCGCGGGCAACAGGTCAACACCTCGTCTCTGGGGGCGATGATGTGGCTTCAATCCTGGGAGATCGCGCACAGCGCCATGAGCGGACGCGCCATCACCCGCAGTGGCGCTCATCACCCGAGCATCCTGGGGCCGTACGGCGTGTACGAAACCAAAGACGGCGGTGCATTCCTTTTCGCCGTGGCCATGGCGGATGAAGCCTGGGATGCATTCTGGGTGTTCGTCGAGCAGCCCGAGGTCGTCCTCGACGAGCGCTGGAACACGGCGGCCAAGCGCATCGGTGCTCGAGGGAGCGAAGACGGTGTTGCCCAGATACGGGAACGTATGCGTCGTGCCTTCGGGTCGAAGACCACCCAGGAATGGAGCGCTTTCCTGGCATCACAACCCGAGATCATCTACGAGCGGGTGCAGGGCTACGACGACCTTCTCGAGGACGTGCAGGTGGCGGCCAACGGCTATTTGACCCGGGTCGACGTGCCCGGTTTGGGGCCAACTCCGCTGGTTGCCAACCTCATACAGCTCAGCGACACACCGGGCCCTGGTCCGCGTAGGCCCCCGCCCCGCCTTGGCGAGCACACGGCAGAGGTGATGGCCGAGTTGGGCTTCTCACCTGCGGAGATCAGCGGTGTCGGCGAGAGCCTCGTGGGTGCCGCCGAGACCGTGATTTCCCAGGTGACCGGAAGCTGACCTTCCCCAGCGCGCCGGTCAGTCGGGGTTCTTCCGTCACCGAGGTGCTGCGAAGCACATGGTCATGCTGACCATGCCGACGACGCCGATCGCGAGCAGCGACTTTCCGAGCTGGCCCAGTCCCAGCCGGTTCCGCTTGCGCTTCGCGGGCGGCCCCTCAGCCACCATGCGGCCGCCCGAGATGATGCCGGCCCGGTCCGCCAGTTCGTCTGCTTCTTCCAAATACTGGATCCGCAACGAAACTGGCCAGCTCCTGACCACTATGAGCCGCTTACTCGCCGACGAGCGGCTCCAGGATGCGCGTGTGCGGCGACCCGGCAAGGGCGGGAGCACGATCTGGCGAGCTCCAGACCTCGGATTGCAGGAACGACAGAAAGCGCTCCGCTTCCCCCGCGGTGTCGAATTCCAGCTGGACGATCACGTACTCGCCATCGTCGATTGGCCGATGGATTCGGTCAGAACGAACCCCGGCGCCTGCTCGCACAGAGGCGAAGGCATCAAAGGCCTTCTTCCACGTCACAACATCTGTGATGGGGTGCTCGATGTGAAGGATGGCCGTCATCGTCCGCTCCTTGGCGCTCGTTCTGAGTTCCCGGGCGACAGTAGGAGGACCGCACTTACCCGCATATCCCATCTTTCTGGGTTGTTTGGTCCTTCCCCCCGGCTACGGTCCGCGTCGATGGGTGCGGGCGGGAGGCTCAGGTCATCACTGCAACGCATTGCCAAGGCGTGCGAGGCACACACCGATCAGCGAGAGCTCCGGCTGGAGGTCATTTCGGAGCTGCGCTCGGTCCTCGGCTTCGATGCCTTTGCCTGGCTGCTGACCGACCCCGAGACATCAGTAGGGTGCGCACCACTGGCGGACGTGCCGTGTGTGGACGAGCTACCCCGTCTCATTCGCTTGAAGTACCTGACGGCGCTCAACCGGTGGACGACACTCGCTTCGGAGTCGGCCGTCTCTGGGCTTCACGACGTCACCGAGGGCGAGCTATCGAAGAGCCTGCTCTGGCGGGAGATGCTTCACGAGTTCAGCATCATCGACGTGGCGTCCATGGTGTTCCAGGATCGCTTCGGCCGCTGGGGATTCTTGGATCTCTGGCGAACAGCTCCGGCGGGAGTGTTCCGCCCGGACGAGCTGGCTTTTCTGGCCGAGTTGAGCGGCCTACTCACCGCAGGGTTGAGGCGATGTCTGGCCTGGACCTTCATCGCCGCCCAGTCCATAGGCTCCCCGTGGCCCGGCCCGGTGGTGCTGTTGTTGTCGCCGGATCTCGAGGTACTTGGACAGACGCCCGACACCCGCGAGTACCTGCGTGTTCTGGTCCCTCCAGGGGTGGACCGCGCCCCGGTTCCGGCGAATGCCTACAACGCTGCGGCTCAGCTGCTGGCGTTGGAGGCCGGCATCGACACCAACCCGCCCTTCGCTCGAGTGCATCTCGCCGCGGGCGTGTGGGTGACCACTCGAGCCGCTCGCATCGGCGAGCGGTCTCCGCCCGAGCAGCGGAACATCACCGTCACCATCCAGGCGACTTCGC
>JAXDQG010000749.1:0-2546 GCA_034667945.1 Acidimicrobiia bacterium
GGAACCACGACGCATCCGAGTCGTCAACGCCAAGCTGGCGGTGTCGGTGGTGCTGGGTGGTGGCGCTGCAGTCTTCGGCGGGGTCGTCACCGCCGCCGGCCTCGGACTGGCGTCGGCCTCGGGCCGCGCCCTGGAGGCGAACCTGACCGTGGGCGCCATCACCGGCTATCTGCTCTTCGTGCTCCTCAATATCCTCGCCGGCGTCGCTCTCGGGGCGCTGCTGCAGAGCTCGGCGACTGCCATCGCCGCCTGCTTCGCCCTCCCCGCTGCGTTCGCGGGGCTCGGCACCGCATCGACGCTGGTGTCTGACTGGATCGATATGTCCACAACCTGGAGCTGGGTGCTCGAGAACAAATGGGGAGGTCACGTGCCGCAGATCTCGGTCTCGGTCCTCTTCTGGGTGGCGGTCCCGCTAGCCGCCGGCGTCGTCCGCACGATACGTCGCGACGTCACGTAGTCGGCTCGACCGGGGCCCGGTTGATCAAGATGCGTCGGTCGCCGCCGGAACCCGGTTCGTCCTTCAACGGGACGTCACGTGAACCCGACCCCTCACGGAGCTCAACGAAAGGAATCCCCCATGTTCGAGTACAAGATCCACACCCAACGCGACAAGATCTTCTCCGGCGCATTCGACCCCACCGAGTTTGAAGCAGCCCTTAATGCGCACGCCGCGGATGGATGGCGGCTTGCTGAGGGATTCATGGTCTCCAGCCTTTGGAAGAGCATGAAGAGCGAGATCGTGCTCATCCTCGAGCGGCCCCTCCATGCCACCGGCCCAGCGACATGAGCCGGACACAACGGGGGACGCCGCTCAACCATCGCGGCGTCACATGTTGCACGGACCACGCCGACCGGCGGGATGAAGCCAGCAGATATCGACCGCCCAATATTCCGCAGCGACTGAATGGGCGCGGTGCAACAGATCGGCGCACAAGGAGCGGCGACCTACCGCATAACGCGCGTACCCGAAGACACGGCTCCCGTATCACCGAACGCCGGATAGCGGTCATACGGCTAGCTAGATCAGCAGCGGAGCGTCCAAGAGCGTCAGTTGCGCAATATCGCTTGTCGGCGACTACCAACCGATTGTCGCTGAACGCCGGACAACAGCTTGCGGACTTGTCGGCGGCTCAGGCGACGGATTCGGCTGCGGTCAAAAGGTGCAGTTGAATCCAGACCCGGTTGGTTTCGCGACGCGTCACTCGCGCCTGAAGCGGTTCGTCCTCGTCGTCGCCGGCCCGCACGACGTCGCCCGGCTGGGGATCGAAGCTCGAGTTGCCGGCCCGGGGGCCGTGGGAGATCCAGCATTCGACCACGAGATCGCCACCCACGCTGTTGGGGTCGTACCAGAGGTCGTAGGGCGCCGGTCCGGCCATGACGTTCAGCGTATCCCTCGACCCGGAGGCGCCCAGGCCGGGTTCTCGACCGGCCCCTGGAACACGCCTCGGACCCGCTCGAACTGACGGGTGCTGACTTCGGACATCGTCAGCCTCCAGTGCGGATGGTCGAGGGTGGGCAGCAGCGGGAAGCCGGCGGCCACCACACCAGCGCTGTCGGCCAAGAACAGCAGCCGACGCCGGGCCACGACCGGGCGGAGGCGGGCGAGGCGTCGGTAGTCGCCGTAGGGCACCTCCAGCACCGAGAAGCCCCAGATGCCCCATCGGCCGTGGCACTCCGCCGCACTTCTCTCCAGGTGCTCATCGCGCAGCGTCTGCGCTCCGAGGCGCACGACGATCAGGATCTCCGGTAGCGACTGATCGCGCAGGATGAGCGGCTCGGTCACCTGAAGCTGCTTGCCTTCGCCTTCAGCGCGTTCAGGAGCTCGTCGTCGTGCTGCGGATACAGGTGGCCGTAGCGGTCGAGCACGACCGACACCGACGTGTGGCCGGCCCGCACCGCCACCTGCTTGGGATTGGCTCCCTCCGCTACCCACAGTGAGACGGCTGTGTGGCGCAGGTCGTGGATCCTCAGATGCCCCAGGTCTGCCCGCTCGACGGCCGGGAGCCACACCCGTTGACGGAAGCTCGAAGCACATAGGGGGCAGCCGTCGGGCGACGTGAAGACGAGCGCCTGGGGATCGGCGGGGCCGTCGGCCAGCCGGCTCAGCTCCTCGCACACGAAGCGGGGCAGCGTGACCGACCGCTGGCTCGCCCTCGTCTTGGGCGGCCCGAAGCTCACATGGCCTCGGAGGTCGATGAAGATCTCGACCACGCTGACCTTGCGGCGGAGCAGGTCCACCCGCTTCCAGCGCAGCCCTTGCATCTCGCCGAGGCGGAGGCCTCCGTAGCCGCCGAGCAGAACGAAGGCGCGATAGCGGGGGTCGATGGCGGCAGCCAGCACGGCCAGCTCCTCGTGGGAGAGGAACCGCATCTCCTCGCGCTCGATCTTCGGCACCGGCAGCCGGTCCACCGGGTTGACGGCGATGAGCCGGTCCTCGAGCGCGGCCCGGACCGCCTTGTTGAGCACCTGGACGACCTTGTGGACCGTGGCCGGCGCCAGCCCGCTGCCGGCCGGATCGATCAGATCGGCGACGAGCTGGCGAAGGT
>JAXDQG010000750.1:0-10259 GCA_034667945.1 Acidimicrobiia bacterium
CGGCCGCTCAACGACGTCATGGCATTCTGCCCGCCGCTGGTCATCAGTGAGTCGGACATCGGCCGGTGCGTCGATGCGCTGGCGGAGGCGTTGCGATGATGAACCCGCGCCGGCATCGCCCTCAGCCATCCCCGTCACCGCGCTCGGCGTCATGAGCGCAGTCGACCCCGATCGCTACCAGGGGTTTCCCGACGGCTTCTTCGGCCGCATGGACGAAAGCGCTGACCAGCGCTTCTACGAGATGCCCCGGCTGGTGTTGCACATCGACGACGAAGCCGTGGCCGAGGTCTCACGGCTGTATGCCGAGCTCGATCTGCCCAGCGGGGACGTGCTCGACCTCATGTCGTCATGGGTCTCGCACCAGCCGACGCAGCCCCGTCGGCTCGTCGTCCTCGGCATGAACGCCGAAGAGCTGGCGCTGAACGAGCACGCCCACGAGGTCGTGATCCGAGACCTCAACTCGGACCCCGCCCTGCCGTTCGACGACGGCTCGTTCGACGCGGTGACCTGCTGCGTGTCGGTCGATTACCTGACCCGGCCCATCGAGGTCTTCGACGAGGTGGCCAGGGTCCTGCGACCCGGCGCTCCGTTCGTGTGCACGTTCTCCAACCGGTGTTTCCCCACCAAGGCAGTGCGCGGGTGGCTGGCGGTCGACGACGCCACACACTGTGCGCTGGTGGCCGAGTACTTCCGCCGGGCTCGCCTGCGAGACGACTCCGGGGCGAGCGGCCCGGCGTTCGACGAACCGGTCGCCGAACTGCGAAATCCCGGCCTCCCCGGCGACCCGCTGTATGCCGTGTGGGCCCGGCGCCGCTCCGCCGTGTGAGCCGCCTTGGAGCCGCGGCTGTCGCCGCTGTCGATGCTGTCGATGCTGAACGACAGTGGAGCCGTCGTCGGGCGGGATCCCCCGCTGACGTCCGCCGCCGGACGATACTGACCGCAATGGCGGCGCGAGGCACGGCTGAGCTGCACTTGTTCGTGGCGGCCGCGGTGCTGACCACGGCCACGGCCGCAACGGCCTGCGGTGGAGGTGCGACCAACGTGGCAGCACCGGTGGTGACCGCCACCATCGTCACGACCACGACTATCCCGCCCACCACGACAACGGCGCCCACCACAACTACGGCGCCGACCACCACGGTCCCGCCGACCACGACGACGACCGCACCCCCGGTCATCTACGTGGTCCAGAACGGCGACACCCTGACCGGCATCGCCGTCCGCAACGGCGTGACCTCGCAAGCCCTGGCGCAGGCGAATGCGATCACCGATCCGAGGCGGATCATGCCAGGTCAGAAATTGACCATTCCCGCGGCTTCATCCGCTGGGGCGAACGGCGGATAGCGTGCTGCCCTGTGACCGGGTCAAGCGAACCTGCCGATCGCGTGCTCGGTGCCGTCGACATCGGCACCAACTCCCTGCATCTGCTGGTGGCCCGGGTGCTTCCAGACCAGCGCTTCGAAGTGCTCGCCTCGGAGAAGGAGGCCGTGCGCCTCGGATCCGGTTCGGGCGACATGAAGCACCTCAGCGACGACGCCATCGACCGGGGCGTCGCCTGCCTGGCGCGGTTCCGGCAGATGGCCTCCATTTACGGGGCCGAACTCCGAGCGGTGGCGACAAGTGCCGTCCGTGAGGCCGAGAACCAGGCCGAGTTCCTGGAGCGGTGCCGGTCGGAGGCGGGGGTCGTTGTGGAAGTGATCTCCGGCGTGGAGGAAGCCCGGTTGATCCATCTCGGCGTTTTGCAGGCGCTCCCTCTCTACGACCGCCAGCTCCTGCTCATGGACATCGGCGGCGGTTCGACCGAGTTCCTCGTCGGCAAGGCGGGTGAGGCGCTGTGGGCCCGGAGTCTCAAGCTGGGCGCGATCCGTCTGACCGAGCGCTTCTTTCCCGAGGGGCGAGTCACGCCCAAGAAGGTCGAGCGGGCCCGCCAGTACCTGCACTCGTTCCTGGCCCCGAGCATGGGCGAGATCATGGCCCACGGCTTCGATGTGGCCGTCGGCAGTTCGGGCACCATCGAGAACGTGGCGGTCGTGGCCGCCCAGCTGCGCGACGGCAAGCCGCCGTTGTCGGCCAACGGGCTGACCTTCAGCCGCGACGATCTCAATCGCGCCACCGAAGTGCTGCTCTCGGCCCCCACCGCGGCAGAACGCGCCCGCATACCAGGGGTCGAAGCCAAGCGGGCCGACATCATCGCCGGGGGTGCGCTGCTGTTGCAGGTCGCCTTCGAAGAGCTCGATCTGCAGGCGATGACGTTGTCGAGCTACGCGCTGCGTGAGGGGGTGTTGCTCGACGGGCTGAGCCAGCTCACCGAAGCCGGCCTCCACCACCTCACCGACCTGCGTCGATCGTCCGTCGAGCACCTGCTCAACCGGTTCGAGACGCAACGCCCGCATGCCGAGTGGTCGACCGAGCTCGCCCTGCAGCTCTTCGACGCCACTCGACAGGTACACGGCCTACGGGACGAGGCGCTCGACTACCTGGAGGCCGGTGGCCTGCTGGCCAACATCGGCCGGGCCATCGCCCACGATGCCCACCACAAGCATTCGTATTACCTCATCCGCCATACCGAGGCGCTGATGGGGTTCACAAGTCATGAGGTCGAGCTGATCGCCCAGCTCGCCCGGTACCACCGCAAGAGCGCACCCGCGCCGAAGCACGCCGAGTTCGCGGCGCTCAGCCCCGCAGATCAGCATCTGGTCAGGGTCCTGGCGGGCCTGCTGCGCCTGGGCATTGCGCTTGACCGCGGCCAACACCGCGTGGTCCGGAGCGTTCGCACACGACTCGACGCCAACGGGGAGAAGTTGGTGATCGAGGCGGTGGTTGACGATCCCGCCCAGGCCGCGCTGGAGCTCTACACCGCCGATGCCACCAAGGGTCTGGCGGAATCCGCGCTGGGCCGGCAGATCGAGGTTCGCGCCGCCCGCCCGGGTCGCGCGTAGCGGACCGCTGCGGCCCGCAAACGCCGTGAGCCGGCCGCCGCACGCCCCGGGGGAGCGAACGGCGACCGGCTGTCTGGGGTGGGCAGGACGTGGTTACGCCGGTTGCGCTAGCTGTGGAACTTCTGGAGCAGGTCCAAGATGGGCTTGATGTCACTCACCTGATCGGCGGGCGGCGGGGTCGTGTCGACGGAAGCTCCGAAGTCCCACAGCTCGATCGTGGCGGTGATGGTCCCCGACAGGTCGGCGGAGGGCTTGTCGGTCTGGACCTTGGAAAGGTCGAAGCTGACCGTCAGCTTGCGAAGCCGGCTCTGGTCGTCGACCCAGATGTCGACCGGCACTGACTGGTTGGCCTTCTGCGC
Source organism: Acidimicrobiia bacterium (assembly GCA_034667945.1). Lineage (GTDB taxonomy): Bacteria > Actinomycetota > Acidimicrobiia > Acidimicrobiales > CAIXPF01 > JAXDQG01. The sequence goes on from JAXDQG010000750.1 coordinate 3,299, forward strand.
CAACTGCGTCAGCTCGTCGCGGGCGTTCTGGTCGGGAATCTGCGCCGCCAGCCGATTCGGGTCGATGTGACCGGCGTAGTGCGTAGTGGACACGCCTCGGACGTCTTCGGTGCCCACCTTGGCGAGGTCATCGGAGACAGCTCGCAGATACGCCAGCACACTGGCCGGGTCGAACATCCCGGACGACAGGAGGCTGTTGCCCCCGGCCGACTGGCTGAGCTCCTCGAGCGTGGGCCGGTCAACGTGGAGCCACGGCTTGCCGCCTACGAGAGGCTTGGCCAGCGCCGGGGTGCTGACGTAGATGTCCGCGCCGCCGATGATCACCTCCACATCACCGATCTCTCTCGGCAGGCGCAGGTTGAAATGAGCGGTCGACTTGGCGAGATCGGCCACGCCCTCACCGGAGACAGCCTGATCGCCAAATGTCACGTTGAACGAGGCACGGGTCGTTTCTGCCTGCTGCGTCGCATCGGCGGCCGCCAAGGCCACCGCGGCACCGGCGACTGGCTCATTGCTGCTGAACGACTGCGTGGCCACGACACCGACAACCAGCGCTGCGGCCGCGGCCACGGGAGCGGCCACCCGCCACACCCGGCGGCGGGAACGGGACGCGGGCGCCAGGTCGCTCACGACGGCATCGACGGGATTGTGGAGACGGTTGCGCAGCTCGGCCCGGGCGGCGTGCACATCGCCCGATGAGGGCGGTGAGCCGGCCGGATCGGCGCCACCGAGGCGGTTGCGGAGGAATGCGGCATCGTCGTCGAAGGTCATGATCGGTCCTCGGAGTGGGGGAAGCGGGAGCGTGTGGCTTGTGAACGGTCGGGGATCAGGCGGCGCCGGGCTGCCCCGAGCCAGCGGGGGGCAGCAGCGCCTCGAGCCGGCGACGAGCGCGGTGGAGGCGCACGGCGAACGTGGACGGGCTGATGCCCAACACGGCGGCGGCCGCATCCGCGTCGAGGCCCTCCCAGGCCACGAGCATGAGCAGCTCCCGATCGTCTGGACGCAGTCGAGCGAGGGCGGACCTGGCGCCGAGAGCCTCGACCGCAGCAGCCGCGGGGTCTCCCCAGAGCGCGTCTGGCGCGGCTGAGCCACGGGCGCCGATCACCCGCTCGGCGAGGCGCGACCGGCGACGGTCACCTCGCCGATGGTTGGCCAGGGCACGGCGGGCGACGCCGTAGAGCCAGGGCAGGGGGTCGGCCGGGATCTCGGCACGACGGCGCCAGGCGACCTCCAAGGTGGACAACGCCACCTCGTCAGCCACATCGGCAGGCGCACGCCGCCGGGCGTAGGCACGCACGGCTGGGTAGAAGGTGTCGAACAACCTGGAGAAAGGGTCGTCGGCCAGGCTCGAGACCTCCCCCACGTCGTGCACCCCAACCGCGCTGCGGTGATCGGCGATCATGGGCCGGTCTGTGTCCGGCCGGCGCTCATTCTTACCGGGCGCCGATGAGGTTTTTGCAGCTGCTACCCCGAACGCTCCGCTACGGCTCAGCCGCGTTGGCGCATCAGGTCGACCGCGGCGGCTGCCAGCCCGTCGACCTGCTCGCGGAACTCGTCGGTGTCCGCTTCGTCCCCCATCACACCCTTGAGGTAGCGGGCCATCACCCCTTCGACGATGGCGGCCAGGCGCCAGTACTGGAACGCCCGGTAGTAATCGACCTGGGAGGTGTCGCGCCCGGTCAGCTCTTCGTAGCGGGCCAGGAACGCCTGGCGTTCGGGGAAGCCGCCGGCAGCCGTGGGCGCCTGCGCGGCCCCTCGGTTCGTGGGCCCCGGCTCGCCGGGCTGGGCCCAGTTGTTCATCACGTAGCCGACGTCGGCCATGGGGTCGCCCAGCGTGCAGAGCTCCCAGTCCAACACGGCCGCGATGCGGGCGTCGGCCCCGGTCAGCATGTTGCCGAGGCGGTAGTCGCCGTGCACGATCGACGCCCCGATCTGTTCCGGCATCGAGCGCTCCAACGCCTCGGCCACCTCGTCCATGGCAGGCAGCTCACGGGTCTTGGAGCTCTCCCACTGGGTGCGCCAACGCTTGATCTGGCGGGCCAGATAGCTCTCCTTCCGGCCCAGGTCGCCTAGGCCGACGGCATCGGGGTCGACGGCGTGAAGGTTGGCCAGGATATCGACCACGTGCATGCCAACGGCCTGACGATCAGCGGTGGAGGCGAACGACTCCTCGACCTTCTCGGCCGTGTCGAGCACGACCCCCTCCACGTAGCTCATCACGTAGAACGGTGCGTCGTTCACGCCAATCTCTTCGCAGAGACCCATCGCCGCGGGCACCGGCACACCGCCGGCTCGGGCGACGCCGGAGATGATCTTGTGCTCGCGAGCCATGTCGTGCGCCGTCGCCAGAACAGCCCCGGTCGGCGGCCGACGGAGGACGTACACCCGGCCGTCGTGGTCGGTCACGCGATAGGTGAGATTCGAGTGACCGCCCGCGATGAGCTCGAACGCGAGCGGTCCCTTCGCTCCGTCGATGTTGGCCTCGAACCACTTGGCCACCTCGGCGGCCCGGATCCCAACGATGTTCTCGCCCGGCGCTCCCATGGCACCTCCCAACGCCAGCTGGCTTGCGGACGTTAGCCCACCGGGCTGTGCCACTCGCCACACGCCCGTCAATCGCATTGGCCCAGAACGCAGGGTTCCCCACAATCCGCCACTCGGGCCCGACTTGATCCCCTCTCGAGGCGATCAACCCCATCTCCGGAGCCGCCGTTACGGAAGGTGCCCCTCGCCCCTTTCGGAGAGCATCGATGCCCCGGACACCCCTGCTCGTCACCTCACTCGCTGTTGCCGGTGGACTCTGCGCCGGCGTGGCCTCACACGTTCAGCAGGTAGGCGCAGGCGATCTCAACGGTCGCTCGATGACCGCGCCGAGCCTGCCCGATCGCCGGCCGTTCGCAGAGCCGCTCGGCAGCGACGCCCTCGCAGTCGGCCAACTCGTCACCGGACTGGCGATGGAGAACACGGTGCCCCTGACCCCGCCTCACACGTCGACGATCGCAGCCCCGCCGACGGCGATTTCCGCACCTCCCACGGAGGCCACTGCTGCGCCGACGACCACACCGCCGGAGACAGTTCCTGCCGAGCCCGCGCCGGAAGCACAGCCGGAGGCTGAAGCACAGCCCGAGCCCCAACCCGGCTCCGAGTCGGCCCCGCCCGCTGCCCCGGAGCCGGTTGCAGAGGCTGCGCCGGCAGTGGACGGAACATTCGATGCGTCCGCCGCGGCGTCGTTCCTCGCCCTCACCAACCAGGCCCGAGCCGAGGTCGGCGTGGCGCCGCTGCAGCTTGACGGCAGCCTCAGCGCCTACGCCCGCAACCACGCCATGGCCATGGCGGCGGCCGGTCACCTCTACCACTCGGAGATCAAGTCATTGCTCGGTCCCTGGTCGCTGGTGGGTGAGAACGTCGGCGTCGGCCCTACGGTCAACGCCATCCAGAACGCCCTGCTGGCCAGCCCCAGCCACTATCAGAACCTGTCGGACGCAGCGTTCTCGTCGATGGGGATCGCAGTGTTCATCGACAGCGCAGGGCGGATGTACACGGTGCACGTGTTCGGCAACTGACGGTCCAGACGAGCCGCTGGTCACCATCAACGTCCTGCTGGTGTTGTCGCCCGGCTGAACGTGCTGGAGGCCATCGCCACCGTGTAGCGGCGAGCGCCTTTAGTAGTTACTTTTGGCCGCTATTAAAGAAAAGGGCGACTGCTCGGGATACAGGGTTTTTCGGTGACTGTGGTGCATCGATTCGACGTCGATTCGCTGCACTGGTCGCCGAAGTTTTCGACGGGAATGGGTTGTGACGATTCGACGCCGCCGGGCCGGCGACCACGCTTTGTCATAGTGTGCCTACAGCGAGTGTGCGCTCATCGCTCACCCCGAAGTGGACGCCGGCAGCGAACCAGCCGCCAAGTGGCCGATTCTCAGGCCACTCACCGGTTCTATCCTTCGAGACCATGCCGCACCGCGAGAAGGTTGACGTGGTCATCGTCGGAGCAGGGATCATCGGCCTCGCCACCACTCGCGCCCTTCTGGAAGACCGGCCCGATCTCTCGATCACCGTGCTCGAGAAGGAATCCGCTATCGCCCGACACCAAACCGGCAACAACTCGGGCGTAATCCACGCCGGCCTCTACTACCGGCCCGGGTCCCTGAAAGCGCAGCTCACGCTGCGCGGGCGCGCCGAGTTGATCGAGTTCTGTCGAGAGCAAGGCATCCGTCACGAGATCTGCGGCAAGTTGGTCGTCGCCACCAGCCACGAAGAACTTCCGCAACTCGACGCACTGGCCGAGCGGGCCCATCTCAACGGGGTGCCGGCCACTCGCCTCGGGTCGAACGGGTTACGCGAGCACGAGCCCCATGTCGCGGGCCTGGCCGGACTGCACGTGCCCTCCACCGGCATCATCGACTTTTCTGCCGTATGCGACGCGCTGGCGGAGCAACTTGTCGACAAGGGGCAGGAGCTTCGTCTCGACACCCCGGTGAGCGGCCTCAGCGAAGAATCCACCGAGGTGATCGTCGAAACCGCGCACGGGTACGTCAGCGGACGCGTCTTGGTGAACTGTGCCGGCCTTCAATCAGACGTCGTTGCCAACATGGCGCCCGGCGCGCACACGGACGTACGGATCATGCCGTTCCGGGGTGAGTACTACAAACTGCGACCTCATCGACGACACCTCGTCCGCAACCTCATCTACCCCGTGCCCGATCCCCGCTTCCCGTTCCTCGGCGTCCACTTCACGCGGATGATCGCCGGAGGCATCGAGGCCGGTCCCAATGCCGTCCCGGCGCTCGCCCGCGAGGGGTACTCGTGGCGGAAGGTCAACCTGCACGACGCCGCCGAGATCGCCACGGCCCGGTCAACCCGAGTGCTGGCACGACGGTACTGGCGGACCCAGCTGGGTGAGTTCCACCGTTCGCTGTCGAAGGCAGCCTTCGTCCGGGCGTTGCAGAGGCTCGTGCCGGAGGTCACCAAGGACGACCTGGTCCGCGGGGGTGCCGGCGTGCGGGCCCAGGCGATCGCTCCCGACGGCGCGCTGCTCGACGATTTCGCCATCACCGAGACCGCGAGAATGATCCACGTCGTCAACGCGCCCTCCCCCGCAGCCACCGCGAGTTTCGCCATCGGCCGCCACTTGGCGCGGCTCGTGCACGAGCGGCTGGGATAGAGCCGTGGCCGCACAGGAGTTCCCCGCCGAACAGCTCACCCGACTCGGCGCCTACATCCGGGACCAGCGCCACAAGGCCCGTCTCTCGCTCCGGCAGTTGGCCCAGCTGGCCAACGTGTCCAACCCCTACCTCAGCCAGATCGAGCGAGGCATGCACGAGCCTTCCGTGCGGGTGCTCAAGGCGATTGCTGCCGGGCTCGACCTCTCGGCCGACGTCATCCTGGCCGAAGCCGGATTGCTCGAGCGGGCGGCCGGCCTCACCGGCAGCGGCAGCGGCACCCATGGAACGAGCCCCGGCAGCTCAGGGTCCGCGTCGACGAGTTCGGCCGCAGGCTCGGCCGGGGGCTCAGAGGCGGGCAAGTCGCCGGACGTGGAGACCGCGATCAACGCCGACAGCCGGCTGACGGCCGAGCAGAAGGCTGCGCTCGTGCAGGTGTACCGCAGCTATATCGGCCACTGAGCACGATCGGCCATTGAGCACGATCGGCCACTGATCAGGGGAACCGATCCCGACCGTCGGCCGGCCCGGGGCAGAACGCGAACGACGGCCGCCGAAGAGACGACCGTCGGTTCGCAGAACTGGAGAAGCTCGGCTTCCCGGTAGGACCGGTCAACCAGAGAGATTCACTCCGAGTCGGACTCGCCCTTGGCCTTCTCGGTGGCCTCGACCATGGGGGCCTCGAGGGCCTCGGTCAGCTCGAGGATGAACTTCTTGTTGTTCTCCATGAGCTTGGAGGCGAATTCGAGCTGGACCTGCCACAGCTCGCTGGGCTTCGGCAGCTCGGCGAGGAACGGTAGGTTGGGGAACTTGGGCAGCCGGGCGGTGCGCGACTCGACGGCGGCGGCGGTGCGGCTGACGGCCGAGAGAACCGGCTTCTGCCAGGACTCGGTGAACTCCAGCAGCTGGTTCTGACGGGCGACGATCTGCTCGATGACGTTCGACATGCTCAACATCCTTGGGGGTGGGAGGCCAGCGAAGAATGGCCACAAGTTCTGCTAAGTAAACCAAGCAAACTGCTAGATGTCAAGCACCTGCTGCTCATACTGAGCAGACCGCGGCTCCGAGGAGCAGCATTATCGCTGGTCAAGCGGGCTGTCTCAGCTGGCGGCCGGCTCGGCCCCGCGCCAGCGCTGTGCCGTCTGGAAGACGGTCACCCAGCCATCGGCGGTGATCCTCAGTGAGGCGAGCAGCCGCTCTGCTTCCCGCCGCACCGCCCGGGCCGACATCGCCCCGACGGCCGCCAAGGCGAACGACTCGGCCAGGCGCACGATCGCCTGCGCCACGACGTCACCGGTCGAGTCGACACCCTGCCGAGCCGACGCGAACGCGGCGATCATCTCCGAGGTGTCACCGCGCAGCGCGTAGGCCATCCCGCTGGCGACGTAGGCGTGGGCCAGGTCCAAATAGGTGGCCCGCCTCGAGTTGTGGGCCCGGTCGGCGGCGTGGAGCGCAGCGTGGCTGTCGCCCGCCGAAACCATGGCCAAGGCCAGCGCCGCCAGGGCGTTCGGCGAAGGCTCGGCCTCGGCGTCGACCCAGTCGGACAGCACCGCCACGGCCGCTTCGGGATCACCCTTCTGGAGGTGGATGAGTCCCACGGCCACGGCGCGCTCGTCGCCACCGATCTCGTCGAGTTCTCGCCCTCCGGCGGTCAGGGCGGCAAGCTGCGTGGACGCCAGGGCGACATCCCCTATGTGCAGGCCGGCGGCCGCCAGGGCCAGCGACCCCAGCAGGGTGCCCGAGCCGGGCTGGCTGCGACGAGAGCGGGACAAGGCATCTTCCAGGCCTCGCAGGCCCTC
>JAXDQG010000751.1:0-2677 GCA_034667945.1 Acidimicrobiia bacterium
CACCCGGCGGACCCGGGCATCGCGCCCGCTCAACCCTCTCCGCCATCACACCCGGCGGACCCGGGCATCGCGCCCGCTCAACCCTCTCCGCCTGTGAGGGTCACCAGGAGGTCACGGGTTGCCTCCCGCTCGTCTTGTGACCCGAATTCGGACGCGGCGAACGTCGTCACGCCAAGATCCCGATAGCGCAGGATCTGCTCCCCGACGCTGTCCCGGTCGCCCAGGATGGCCACGTCCCCTGGGCCGCCGTAGCCCTCCCGATCCAGCATGGCCCGATACGACGGCATCTTGCCGTAGATCGAGAAGCTGCGTTGCGCCCGGTCACGCGTCCCGGCCACATCCCCGGTGACGCATACCGGCACGCCGGCGACGACCTCGGGAGCCGGCCGCCCGGCATCCGCGGCCGCTTCATTGATGACCGGCACCGTCATCTCGCGCAGTGTGTTCGGACCAACCATCCACGTGATGGTGCCATCAGCCACCCGGCCGGTGAGGCGGAGCAGCTGAGGGCCCAGCGCGGCCACCATGATCGGCGGCGGGGGCGCATCCGGAATGGCGAGGTCGCCCCGGGCGGTGATGGTTTCTCCCTGGTAGCGGGGCTTCTGCGTCGTCACCGCGGCGACGAGCGCCTCGAGGTACTCACGGAGGTGACGGATGGGGCGATCGAAGGAGATGCCCCAGCTCGCCTCGACGACCGGCTTGTGGGACGGCCCCACTCCCAGCACCAGCCGGCCCCCCACGAGGGCATTGGTGGTGAGGGCCTGCTGGGCGAGCACCATGGGATGCCGCGGGTAGGTCGGCACCACGGCGGTCGCCAGCCGGATGCCCGGAATGGCACGGCCGAACACCGCGATGGCGGTCAGCGTGTCGAGCCCGAACGTCTGCGGGATCCAGTAGCTGTCGAAGCCCTGGCGGGCGGCCGTGCCCACGCTGCTCTCGAACCTGTCGAACGTGTCGATGAACCCGAAAAGTCCGATCTTCACCGCTGCCTCCTCTTCACATGGCGGATAGGGCCGAGCGGATGCGACTTCCCTGCGTAGCAGGTCGGGAGAGTCCGCGACGTGCGTTCCGCCAACGGCTCGCCAGCGGAAAGCGCTACCCCATGGACCCATCGGAGCGGGCACACTGGGGGCTTCCATTCGAGGGCCACGGCTGGGCTGAGCAGTCCCCGGGCCCCGGGAAGTCACCGGCACCCAGCGCCATCTTTGGCGCGCGTGCCGTCCAACCAGGAGGAACACAACGGTGATGTCGCCGTGGTCTGAGGTTGCTCGATGATCGCTGCCGGAATGAACCTGGCGGCGACCGTGGACGTGCGCAGCGCCTGCGGTGAGTCGCCAGGACTCGTGTGCCGTCTCGTCGCCGAGCGCACGGGCAACGATGCGGCGGCCAAAGTGCTCGATTGGCTGGTGGGCCGGCCGGTGAAGATCGGGTTCATCCTTCTCGTGGCGTGGCTCGCGACCGTCTTCGCTCATCGCCTGGTCAGCCAGTTCACCAGTCGTCTGGGCGTCGCCGCGGGCGGCCGTCTGGCCGCACGACGCTCGCCCGACTCCGCCGTGGGGAGCCTCAGCGCCGAGATCGACCTGCGGGCCGAGCAACGGTTCCAGACCGTCGGCTCCGTGCTGCGCAATGCGGCCACGGTGGTGATTTGGGCGATGGCGGTGCTGATCATGGCGCAGGAGCTGGGGGTTGTGCTGGGTCCGCTGCTGGCCGGGGCCGGGATCGCCGGTATCGCCATCGGCTTCGGCGCCCAGAACCTGGTCCGTGACGTGGTGAGCGGCCTGTTCATCCTTGTGGAAGACCAGTTCGGCGTGGGCGACACGATCGAAGCGGCCGGCCACAGCGGCGTGGTCGAACGGCTGTCGCTGCGCTCGACCCGTTTGCGTGACGTCGAAGGGTGCGTCTGGCACGTCCCGAACAGCGAGGCCCGTGTGATCGGCAACATGTCCAAGGGCTGGTCACGTGCCCTGGTCGACGTTCCCCTGCCCCACGGGACGGACGTTGGGCGGGCAACGTCCGCCATCGTGGCCGGCGGTGGCGAGCTGCGGTCCCATCCGCGTGTGGGCAGTGACGTGCTGTCGGAGGTCGCGGTGTGGGGTATCGAGTCGATCACCACGGATGGGCTGGTGTTGCGGGTCTGCGTCGACACCCGAGCCGGACGTCAGGCGCCTGTCCGGCGCGAGCTTCGCCGGCTGGTGAACGATGCGTTGCGGCGGGAGGGAATCCGCACCGAGGCGTCCGACCCGGCCAGCGACCCGGACCCGGAGGACCCCGAGGGTGGGCCGGCGGATGGGTCCGAGTCGGCCTCGACGCGACGGACCACCGCTGAGTCACGTTCCTGACCGACGCTCACCAGCGACATCGTCGGGGTCTGGTCCAGCCGGCAGCGACTCGTCACGGCCGCTGACGGGCTGATCGCCCAGCTCGAGGTCACCGCGGCCCGCCAACACCAGCAGCGCCGCCAGCGAAGGCACCAGCAGGACCGCGCCGACGGCGAGGGACAGCAACATCGCCCGCAGCGTGGCGGGGGCTCCGGATGCCTGCTTGATGGTCACGGTGCCCTCGAGCAGGTAGGGGTATTGACCGACGCCCCAGCCCCACACCACTGCCGTGACCGCCAGGGCGGCAGCCAGCCGAGCCCAGACGTAGCTGCGGCGGACGACCAGGACGAGCGTGGCCA
>JAXDQG010000752.1:0-3223 GCA_034667945.1 Acidimicrobiia bacterium
AATCCGCAGTTGGAAGCCATCGGCATGCTGGAGCGGCCCGACCACCCAGCGGTCGGCCGACGCACCGTCCCGGGCATCCCGTGGCGCCTGGCCAACGGTCCCAACGGCCTGCGCCGTCCGGCTCCCATGCTCGGAGAACACACCCGCGAAGTCCTCACCGAGCTGCTCGGTTTCGACGCGGCCGAAGTCGAGGATCTGGTCGAACAGGGCGTACTGCCCGGTCTCTGCTGATCGGCCCGGCTCTCTCAGCCAATTGCCGGATCGAGCCTACGGAGCAGTTCGTCGAGGGCCTCGACGTGGTGCTCGGCAGTGAGGTGCGCCACGGACCGCGCACCCGCCTCGCCGAGCTGCCTCGCCCAGGCCGGCTGGCGGGCGAGCGCCACGAGCGCGGCGGTCCAGCCGTCAGCGTCTCCCGGCGCCACCAGCAGCCCGGTCTCACCTTCGGTGATGTAGGTCCCGAGCCCACCCACCCGTGAGGCCACGACGGCCGCTCCGGCGCGCAGGGCCTCGGCAGCCACCGCACCCAGTGGCTCCGGCCAGCGAGACGGGATGGCGACCACGTCCGAGGCGGCGAAGAGCTCGTCGATCTCGGCGTACGCAAGGTGGCCGAGAACCGATACCGAGAGGTTCGGGTTGGTGGCCGCCGCCTTGTGGGCCAGGTCCTGACAATGCGCCCAGTACTCCCGATGCTCGACGATCCCGGCGACGTTCATCCGGACGGACAGATCCCCAGGCAGTCGGGTGAGCGCGCTCAGGACGACATCCAAGCCCTTCTCGGGCGTGATCCGCCCGGCAAAGGTGATGGTGAGAGGTCCGTGATGCGGCGACCTGCGTGCCCGTCCGGGTATGCCGGGCCGGATTGGCCGGGGGAGGAGGTGGATGCGGTCCGCCAGGTCCGGAAGATGGGCGGTCAACAGATCCCTCATGTAGGGGCTCACGACAACCACGGCATCGACGCGCCGGCAGGCTGCGAGCAGCGACCGGCGCTCAGCCAACTCGGTGTCCTCCAGCGGGAGGCCGGCCAGCCGGCGTGTGCAATGACCCTCTCGTACAGCTTCGACGCAGCTCACCCCGAGGAGCTCCGAGCAGGGGCGCCCGGACCGGAGACGCAACTCGGTCAAACACGTCGGATAGTGATCGTGGATGTACCAGATAAGCTTCGCCCGCCGTTCGGCGCGGTCGAGGGACTCGACGATGCAGGCATCGAAAAGGTTGTGGAGATAGACGATGTCTGGTGACAGCGCGTCGATCGCTTGTGTCACCTGCTCGGCAGTACCCGGCAGAAGGCGCCGGTCGGCAAGTCCGGGGATCACATGGGTCGAGTCGACCTCGGCGGGCAGATCGCCGACGACCACCCCGCACAGGACATGCGATTTCACACCCATCGGCGCCAAGCACCGACTCAGGCTGTCGACGTATTCCTCCGTGCCGCCGAACCGACCACCCTTCTCGTTGACATGAAGGATGGATCCGAACGAAACAGGCCTCGGATCTGACGCGTTCATACCGGCCTTTCGCTCGTCGCGCCGTGGCGCAGACCTGTACAAGAGCCTAGAGGTAGGTCCCGCAAGCTGGTGTGGGTCGAACGCAGATAAATGTCGAAGCCCGGGATGGTGTTCCAACGCGTCGGAAGAAGTAAAAGTCCCCCCGCTGCTTGCCCATATCACCCATCGCCGGGAAGGTCCCGTAACGAGGCTGTACTGGGCGCCATGTCAAACAATTCGCTCGTATGAGATAGCTACTTCCGCTCAGAGCGGGCCGTCCGGCCCTGATTGCTCGGGGCGCTTGCGGCCCCGCAACGCGGGCAGCAGGGGTAGGGTTCCGCCGTGGCCAACCGAGTGGGGATATTGGATCGGCTGGCGTCCGGCGTGGTCCTCGGTGACGGGGGCTACCTCTTGGAGCTCGAGCATCGCGGATATGTGCAGGCCGGGCCGTTCACGCCCGAGGTGGTGGTGGAGCATCCAGATGCGATTCGCCAGCTCCACCTCGAATTCCGTCGCGCCGGCGCCGAGGTCCTCCAGGCGCTCACGTTCTACGCCGACGACGAGAAGCTGCTGCCGCGTTGGGGGAGCGGGATGACTGACGAGGTCAACCGGGCCGCGGTGCGTCTCGCACGGGACGTTGCCGGCGAAGACGCCCTCGTTGGTGGGACGTTGACCCAGACGTCGTCCTATGAGCTCGGCGATGCCGCCAGCGATGTGCGGGCTGCGGCCTCGTTCGAGCACCAGCTCGAGGCGCAGTGCGAGGAAGGCATCGATTTCGTCATCGCGGAGACGTTCCGCTACCTGGCGGAAGCTCGGATTGCGCTGGCGTCGATCGTCCAGCAGGGTCTGCCCGCCATGATCACGCTCAACGTCGGACCGAATGGGACTGCCGACGGAGTCGCCGCCGGCGAGTGTGCCCGCACGCTGGCCGGTGAGGGTGCCGCCATCGTCGGGGTCAACTGCAACTGGGATCCCGAGGTCAGTTTGCGGGTGGCCACGACCATGCAGGCGGCGGTGCCGCCCGGGGTGTACGTGGCTTGTCAGCCCATCGGCTACCGCACGACGAATCCTTCGACGCCGTTCACTGCGCTCGAAGAGTTTCCCCTGACGTTGGAGGCCCTGCAGCTGAGCCGCTACGACCTGGCCCGCTTCGCCGGCAAGGCCGCCAGTGCGGGAATCGGCTACATCGGCGGGTGTTGTGGCGTGAGCGCCTATCACCTCCGGGCCATGGCCGAGGCACTGGGCCGTTGCCCGCCGGCGAGTGACAAGTCGCCCGATCTGTCCCGCCATGTCATTCCCGATGTGCGGGCGCGGGCCGGGCTGCCGCCCACGAGTTGAGAGCCATCATTGCGCGGATACGGCCTCCCCGGTTGCTCCCGACCTGCTGACGCCGGTAGGCCTCACCCGCTCGGCCCCCTCCGCCACCCTGACCAGCGAGGACATCGATGAGCCTGCCTCAGCGGTACCGTGAGCTGCTGCTGTCCGACATGGAGCCGGGCGAGATGTACCGGCGCTGCCTGGCGGAGATCGCCGCCGACAACCTGTCCATGGACTATGCGCTCACCGAAACCGTCGTGTACGCCACGGAAGTTCGCTACGCGGTCGACGTGATCGCCAACGGTCCGCCGGAGAAGCTGTGGAACTTCGGTGACCTCGACGGCCGGTCGACCGGTCGGCTCTTCGACGTGCTCGACAAGGTGCCGGAGATGCGGCTGGCGTTCGTAGGAAGCGGTCCGTAC
>JAXDQG010000753.1:0-5025 GCA_034667945.1 Acidimicrobiia bacterium
GAAGCCGAACCGGCAGCCGAGCCCGCCGAGGTCGCCGAGGTCGCCGCCACCTCTTCAGCGAGTGCTGACGCCCCCTCCGCGACGGTTCCCCCGCCGCCCCGGATCGGGCTCCCGCCCCCACCCCGCCGGGTCGTAGCCGCAGGTCAGCTGACACGCGAGCCACAGGCAGAAGGCTTCGGATCCGGCCAGCTCGTCACCGGCACCGTCGTTTCTGTCGACAGCAACGAAGTCGTGGTCGACCTGGGCGATCGTCAGGGCGTCATCGGCCGGCGTCACCTGACGGTCGACGGCAAGACCGACCCGACCACCGTGGTGTCGGTGGGCGACACCATCGAAGCAGCCGTGCTCGTCCGCGAAGACCCGCAGAACCGTGTCGTCCTGTCACGGACCTGGGCGGCCAAGCAGCGGGCCTGGCAGGCCGTGGACGAGGCCCAGGCCAAGAACGCCCCTGTTCGGGGCACGGTGCTCGAGGCCGTGAAAGGTGGCGTGGTCGTCGACATCGGCATCCGGGCATTTCTGCCCGCATCCCAGCTCGACGTGGTCCACGTCGACGACCTGAACGCCTTCGTCGGCCAAGAGATCGAGGCCATGGTGGCCGAGGCCGACCGCACCACCGACAAGATCGTGCTTTCCCGTCGGGCACTGCTTCGCCAGGCCGACCGGCAACGGGCAAGTGAGCTCTTGAGCAACTTGGCGCCTGGCCAGGTGCGGCGCGGCCGGGTGGCCACGGTCACCGACTTCGGCGCCTTCGTCGATCTCGGCGGTGTGCGAGGCCTGCTGCACCTGTCCGAGCTCAGCTGGGACCGGGTCGAGCGCACCACGGATGTGGTCAACGTGGGCGACGAGATCGAGGTCAAGATCCTGTCGGTCAAGGGCGGCGCCAAGCGGGTCAGCCTCTCGTTGCGGGCGCTCAGCCCCGATCCGCTCAACCAGCTGGTCGAGGGCCAGACCCTGGAAGGCGTGGTGACCCGCCTGGTCGATTTCGGCGCGTTCGTCCGTGTGCTCGACAAGGTGGAGGGTCTCGTCCACGTCTCCGAGCTGGCCGAGTACCGCGTCCACCTTCCCGAAGAAGTGGTGACCCCCGGCGACGAGTTGTGGGTCAAAGTCCTGCGGATCGACCGCAAGCGTCGACGCGTCGACCTGTCGGTGAACCAGGCCGTGCAGTACTGAGCATGTCCGTCCGCACGGAGACAATTGGCCCCGTGCTGGTCGTCACCATCGACCGGCCGGAGGTGCGCAATGCCGTCGACGCGCCGACCGCCAATGCCCTCGTCGACGCCTTCCGGGCGTTCGAGGTGGACAGCCGCGCCCTCGCCGCCGTGCTGACCGGCGCCGACGGCACCTTCTGCGCAGGCGCCGATCTCAAAGCCGTCTCTCAGGGCACCGGCAATCGGGTCGACGCACCACCAGCCAACGGCCCTCTGGGCGTGACCCGCATGCTCCTGGGCAAGCCGGTGATCGCCGCCGTCGAAGGATTCGCCGTGGCCGGCGGGCTGGAGCTCGCCCTCTGGTGCGATTTGCGCGTCGCCGCCTCGGATGCCGTCTTCGGCGTGTACTGCCGGCGTTGGGGAGTGCCGCTGGTCGACGGGGGCACCATCCGGCTCCCTCGTTTGATCGGCCACAGTCACGCCCTTGACATGATCCTCACCGGTCGGGGCGTCAGCGGCGACGAGGCCTTGCGCATGGGCCTCGCCAACCGCCTTACCCCGCCAGGCGATGCACTGACCGAGGCCATCGAGCTTGGCGAGCAGCTGGCGGCCTTCCCGCAGAACTGCCTGAGGTCCGACCGTCTCTCCGCCTACGAGCAATGGGATCTGGCCGCTGACCAGGCGCTGGTCAACGAGTACCGGCTCGGCATGGCCACCATCCGCTCGGGGGAGACCCGAGAGGGGGCAACCAGGTTCGCCGAAGGCGCCGGCCGACACGGCTCTTTCGACTGACGAGGCCGAGCGCGCCGCTTGCCAGCAGAAATCCCATCAACGCCCGGCTGACGTCCCTGAGCAGGTCCGTTGCCAGCTCGATGTCGCCGACACCGACGGGCGGGCCGAACCCGACCACCGGTCGGCACTCCACCCGCTCGCCGTAGCGGTTGGTTCCGCCCAGCCGCCGCCCCAAGGCGGCGGCGAACGCCGCCTCGGCCACGCCGGAGTTGGGCGATGGATGGGCGGGCGCCTGCTCGCGCACCGCCTTCCACACCATCCGGGCCTGACGCGGCCGCACCGCGGCCACCGTGAGCGCGCCCACGCGGGCCGGCACCCACGCGGCCAGGTCGTCGAGTCGGGCGCTGGCCCAGCCGAACTGGTGGTAGCGAGATGACCGGTGCCCTACCATGGCGTCGAGCGTGTTCACCGCCCGATGCGCCAGCACCCCGGGCGCGCCGGCCAAGGCAGCCCAGAAAACCGGCGCAACCACTGCATCGACCGAGTTCTCTGCGACCGACTCGACCACCGCCCGGGCGATCTCCGCCGAGTCCAACCCCCGAGGGTCTCGGCCCACCAGTGCCTGCACCAGGTCACGAGCCTCATCGAGATCGTCGCGCGCAAGTGCCCGTGCGACATCGAGCGCGCTGTCGGCCAACATGCGGGAGGCGGACGCTGCCGCGCAGGCAAGGGCTACGCCGGCCGGACCCAAGCAGCGCTCGAGCACTCGTCCACTGGCCACCCCCATGGTGACGCCGAGGCCCAGGAACGCGGCGCCCGCCGCGCGGTTGTCCCGGTACAGCCGCTCCTCCACCGCCGTCATCAGCCGACCGAACAGGGCAACGGGATGCACCGCGGCCGGTGGTTCACCCCAGCGCCTGTCCATGCCCAGCCCGGTGGCCACCGCAGTAGCCCGAATCGGCAAGCACCAAGCCCGGTCGCCGGCGACGTGCACGCCCGGAGTCAACTACATGACGCCAGCGCCCTCCCAGCTGTGCCGGGAAAGCCATGAGCGAGATCTTTGCCGCATCTTGGCGAAAGAAAGGCCGCTCACCCTGGCCATCTGGCATCGCGGGCCACCCTCGGGGTGGAATTCCCGTGACGAGTTGCCACCCTGTCGATGGTGTGTCATCGTTTCGTCACAATGTCGGTCAGCTCAGCAGGAGGGTGCGAACAGGCGGGTTCGCGCAGGACAAGCGTGCCCCGTCGCACCACCGGTCGCTGGCGCTGGCTGGCGGCGGTAACTGCCCTGGTCGGCCTGGCCCCGCTTTCCACCGTGCAGGCGCAAAGCCTGGATGACCTCCGCGGTCAGGCGGCCGCCCTGCAGCAACAGCTCGGTGGCCTTCGCGAGCAGGTCGAGGCCCACGCCGAGGAGTACAACCGCGCCCGGGCCCGGGCCGATGCGGCGCAGGCGCAAGTCGCCCGTCTGACCGGCGACCTGGCCGGCACGCAGAGCACGCTTGTTCTCCGCCGCCAACAGTTGACGGACTACGCAGTTCAGGCCTACGTGCAGGGCGGCGACTATCGAGCGGTCGACGGCGTGCTCGCTGCAGATCCCTCGGGCGTCGATCGTCGGCTGAGTTATCTGAAGTCCGCCAGCGGTGACCGCAAGGCGCTGGTCGACCGGCTCAAAGCCTCCCAGCAGGATCTGGACCGCAAGATGGCCGTCGTGCAAGAGGCCAGAAAGGCGGCTGACGGCGAGGCCCAACAGGCCGAATCCGCCCGCCGAGACGCCCAGGCGGGCGCGGCCAAGGTCGATGCGCTGTTGGCCGGCGTGCAGG
This sequence comes from Acidimicrobiia bacterium, assembly GCA_034667945.1. Lineage (GTDB taxonomy): Bacteria > Actinomycetota > Acidimicrobiia > Acidimicrobiales > CAIXPF01 > JAXDQG01. Next base: position 3,701 of record JAXDQG010000753.1, read on the forward strand.
GCCAGGTTGCCGACCTCGTCCGCCAGGAAGAGCAGCGGGCAGCGGAAGCCGCCCGCCAGGCGCAAGCCCAGGCACAGGCCCAGGCCGCAGCAGTTCAACCGGCCCAGACCCAGAACTTTGCCCCCGCCGCCGTGGATGACTCCACGCCGGCGGCTCGGCCCGTCGCCGTCGCCCCGGCCGCCAGCAGCGTTGCCCAGGCTGCGTTGAACGCGGCCATGACGCAGCTGGGCGTTCCCTACGTCTACGGCGGCGCCAGTCCCGGAGTGGGCTTCGACTGCTCCGGGCTCATCATGTGGGCCTACGCGCAGGCCGGCCGCTCGCTTCCCCACGCCGCCGACTGGCAACGAGACGAGATGCAACCCATCTCCGAGGCCGATCTGCAGCCCGGTGACGTGGTCTTCTACGGTGATCCGCCCTCACACGATGCCATGTACATCGGCAACGGCCAGATCATCAACGCCCCGTACACCGGACAGGTCGTCCGTATCCAGGACATGTACTACTCGTCCAAGGGCATGACCTTCGGTCGCGTGAACTAGAGCCGGGGGCGGACCGGGCACCTTGCCGCAGTCTTCGCCCGACCAAGCAGAGCCGCCGACACCTGCGACACACTGCAGAGGTGCGTGTCGACTGCAACTTCTACGGCTCGGTGCCGATGTCGGATGCCGGCAACCACGGACCACACCCCACTGATCGCCGCTACGGCAGCGCCGACTTCCTCGCCTGCTACGAGAACCTGGCGCACTGGGCGCAGACGATGGACGTCCTCGGCTACGACACCATGTGGCTGACCGAGCACCACTTTCAGTACGAGGGCTACGAGGTGGTGCCCAACCTCGTCCAGTTCGGGCTCTTCCTGGCCACCCGCACCGAGCGGCTGCGCTTCGGGCAGATGTTCAATGTGGTGCCCCAATGGCATCCGCTGCGCCTCGCCGAGGACTTCGCCATGGCGCAGATCCTCACCGGCGACCGCATGGTCTTCGGCGTCGGACGAGGCACCGTGCCGAGAGAGGCACAGTCGCTGGGCGCAGTGGTTGCCAGCGGCGACAACGAGATGGCCGAGGAGCTCGACCGCATCAACCGCGAGATCTTCGAAGAGTCGATGGAGATCATCAAGGCTGCTTGGTGGAACGAACGCTTTTCGTTCACAGGAAAGCACTTCGTCCTCCCACCTCCCGGCATCCCCGATCGGGGCACAACGGTGAAGGACCTCACGCTGATCCCCAAACCAGTCGCGCCCATCCCCATCTGGCAACCGGTCACCTCGCCGGAAACCATGGAGTACGCGCCGAGGGCCCGCCACAACGGCGTGATTCCCGCCGGTC
>JAXDQG010000754.1:0-4133 GCA_034667945.1 Acidimicrobiia bacterium
ACTCGGTCGCTGCGTGACAACAAGACTACTCCCCGCAGCGACTTCAACAGCGAGCGGGACATCCTCATGTTCCCGCGGGCCTAGACGTCTGGCCCGCTGCCGGCCCGTTTGCGGACGTCCTCGTTACGGAGAAAGGTTGCGGGATGCAGACACGCACAGAGTCGGTCACGGCGCCGAGTGGGCCGATGGGTGTCCACGTCGTACGGCCGGACGGCGAGGGCCCGTTCCCGGTGGTGGTGTCCTTCCATCACGGGCCCGGGCTCGACGACGGTTCGAAGCAGACCATGGCCCGCATTGCCGAGTGGGGCTACTACGTGGTCTCCCACGACCGGTACCACCGTGCCGAGCCGTGGTACACGATGGGTAGCCGTAGCGACGATGAGATGAAGAAGATGTTCGGCCTGGTGCTGGGCACGACGGAGGACCAGGTGTCCGAGGATCTCGGCGCCCTCTTGGCGTGGCTGCCGTCCGACCCCGTGGCTCGTGGCGGTGCGATGGGGTGCATCGGCTACTGCATCGGCGCCCGGTCGGTGCTGTGCACCATCCGCGACCGTGGTGAGCAGTTCCGGGTGGGTGTGGGCCTGCACCCGTCGTTCTGTACGACGGACGCGCCCGACTCGCCCCATCTCGCCGTGCCGTCGTACGGCGGGTCGCTGTACATCGGCTTTGGATCGGCCGACCAGATGCAGCCAGCGTCGGCCAACACCGCGCTCATCGACGCGACCGATGCGCTGGCCAAGGGCGAGGCCGAGGTCCACGATGGTGCCGACCACGGCTTCGGCGTCTTCGGTCCCAGTTACCACGAAACTGCGGCAACGCGGTCCTACGAGCGCGCTAAGATCATGTTCGACCGTGAGCTCAAGGGTTGATCCAAACCCCTAGCCACCCGCCGGGCGGGTCGGGGACCGCGGACCACCGCCCCGCCTCCCTACACCGGTCCGCGTGACGGGCAGTGCCCTGTCCGGGCCGGAGACTTCCGTCCGCCTCGTGAGGCCTCGGGACGGCGACTGGTCGGCGCCCGATCTACTGTCGCCTGCTGTGGACAACGCGCAGCCGACCAGCGCCCTGCCGCTAGACGGGGTGCGGGTGATCGAGACCGCCACCGGGGTGGCCGGCCCCTACGCCGCGAAGCTGCTGGGCGATCTCGGCGCCACGGTGACGAAGTTCGAACCGCCCGGCGGCGACTGGGCCCGCCGGCACGGCCCGTTCCCCGACGGGCGCGCAGACCTTGAGCGTTCCGCCCTTTTCATTCATCTCAACGCCGCCAAGGTGGTGGTAACGCCGGAGCTCCACGGCCAGCCCGGGCTCGATGGTGATCGCTTCGATCTCGACGCTCTGATGACCGCTGCCGACGTGGTCGTGGTTGACGCCGCCGTCGACGCGAATCGGCTCCGCGCCGAGTACCCGCGCCTGGTAGTGGCCTGCTTCACGCCGTTCGGGCTCACTGGCCCCTACGCCAACTACCGCGCCGACGACATCAGCCTGTACGCGCTCGGTGGCCCCATGATCCAGACCGGCGTGCGGGAGCGTGAGCCGCTGAAGCTGGCCGGCAACCAGATCCAGTACCAATGGGGAGCGGTCGGGGCAGTGGCCACCCTGGGTGCCGTGCTCCGGGCGGAAGCGACGGGTGAGGGCGCCCTGCTGGACATCGCTGGCCTGGAGACGCAGGTCGGGTCGATCGATCGGCAGATCAACCATCTGTTGTGGCGACAGTGGACCGGTCTCGAGGTGACCCGGGCGCCTCGGGGCGCCTCGGCCTTGCTGCCTTCGGGCTACTTCCCTTGCCTCGATGGCTACGTCGCCACCATCGTCATCGCAAGCTGGTTGCCTCGCCTCCTCGACCTCCTGGATGACCCGGAGCTGCGTCAGCGCTGCGCCTCTCCTGACTGGGCGACCGACCCGGACGTGCCCGGCCTCCTGGAGGTGGGCGTGTACAGCTGGCTGGCGGACCGCACCCGCGCGCAGGCCATGACCGACGGTGCCCGGCATCGGCTGCCGTTCGCCCCGTTCAACGGTCCCGCCGACCTGCACGTCGACCCCCACTTCGCGGCTCGGGGCTTCTTCATCGAACGCAGCGGTGACCGGGTCCCCCGCCCACCGCTGCGTTTCCACCCACCGCCAGACCCCGCCAGCCGGCCGAGCGAGTCGGCCGACGATTCGCCCGACGCGCCGGCAGGCGAATTGCGGGGCACATCGGTCACCGGACGACCGGCCGAGGTCGCGACTACGGCGCGGACAGTGCCGGCCGCCCTGACTTCGCGTGCCGATCAGCTCCCCTTGACCGGAATCAGGGTGCTCGACATGACCGAGGTCTGGTCGGGGCCGTATGCCACCATGTTGCTGTCTGATCTGGGCGCTGAAGTGATCCGGGTGGACAATCCGTGGTTCTTCCCCGCCATCACTCGGGGCAGCTTCGCCCGCCCCGCCCGGGAGGCGCTGCTGAGCATCGGCCAATACACCGCCTGCTATCCGGACATGGACCCCGGCGCTCGCCCGTGGAACCGTTCGGGCAACTACGTCGCCCACTCCCGCAACAAGAAGAGCTGCACGCTGGAACTCCGCAAGCCGCTGGGCTACGAGACGTTCCTCCGGCTCGTAGAGAAGGCCGACGTGGTGATCGAGAACGCGTCGATCGGCGTGGCGGACAAACTGGGCATCGGCTGGGAGACGCTGAGAACGCGCAACCCGCGCCTGGTGATGGTTCGGATGCCGGCGATGGGCTTCGACGGGCAATACCGCAATTTCGTGGGCTTCGGCATGCACCTCGAGGCGTTGGGCGGCTCGGCCTCCCTGTCCGGCTACCGCGACGGCGACCCATCGGAGAAGAGCCCGGTGTACCCGATGGACCCGGCGGCCGGCACGCACGCCGCGCTCGGCGCGCTGGCCGCGCTGCGGCATCGTGCCCGCACGGGCCGGGGCGTGCTCGTTGAGGTGCCCCAGGTGGAGGTCATCCTGCAACACTGCGGTGAGCTGCTCATCGAGGCGGGCTGGCGGGGCGAGAACCCGCCCGTCCCCGGTAACCGCCACGTGACGTTCGCCCCCCAAGGTTGCTACCCGTGCCGAGGCGAGGACCGCTGGCTGGTGCTCACCGTGGACTCCGATGGGGCGTGGGCCGGTCTGCGTCGAGCGATGGGTGAGCCGGCGTGGGCCGGCGACAAGCGCTTCGATCGCGTGGAGGGCCGCCGAGCGCATCATGACGAACTGGACGCCCACCTCACCGCGTGGACAGAAGACCATGACGCCACCGAGCTGTTCCACCAACTGCAGGCAGAGGGGGTGGCGGCCGCGCCGGTGCAGGACCAGGCGGCCCAGCTCGCCGACCCGCACCTGTGGGCCCGCGGTTTCTACCGCGAGAACAGCTCAATTGAGGTGCCGTCCACGCTGATGCCGGGTCACCTCTGGCGCTGGGACGGCCCGCCGCTGATGTGGGGACCGTTCAACCGGCTGGGGGACGCCAACGAGGAGGTGTTTCGCGGGGTCCTCGGCCTCGACGACGCCGAATACCGCGCCCTGGAAGCCGACGGGCACATCTCCCTCGACTACCTCGCCCCCGACGGTACGCCACTATGAACTCCGGCGACGGCTGCGGCGCCCGCTAGGGACAAGCAAGCGCCCACTTCACCAGCTACGTCGGCTTCGCGACGGCGAGCTCGAGCCGCGCCACCGCGTGACCAACCGGTCCTCGGTCAACAGCTCTCGGCAACGGGACAGCTCCTCAGCCCGTCCGATCAATCGGGTCGCCCGTGCCGGCAGGTTGGACCTGCTCGGACCGTGCGTCCTCGGACGCGGGAAGGGTTCCCCTCCCAGTTGGAACAGCCTGAGGGTCTCGGGAACGTCGCGGAGCCGCTGCTAGCCCAGATTCAGCACGTCGAGCAGCCCCGCGGTCGCACCGACTGGGTCGGTCAACAACACCTGCCCTCCATGCGCAGCAGCGCTCACGCGAGCTGCAGTGTTGACCGCCGGGCTGAAGTAATCCCTTCACGCTCCGCCGCCTCGCCGAGGTGGAGGCCCAGACGGACCGCCAGCCGCGGGCCTAGCCACACGCCCGACTTCAGCCTCCCCTGTACGACCGAGGCAACGCTCACCGCGTCAGAGGCACGGGCGAAGGCCACCATGAAGGAGTCTCCAGCGGT
>JAXDQG010000755.1:0-5899 GCA_034667945.1 Acidimicrobiia bacterium
CGTCGTCGACTTCTCCGCCTACCCGATCGGCACCCGGGTTGTCTTGGAAAACCTTGACGTAGCGCCGTCCGACCCGGTGCGCCAGGTGATGGCATTCGACGTTGTCCGCAACGAGACGGACAGCAGTCGCGTGCCGGACCCACTGCGTCCGTTCGTCGGCGATTATGTCCGCCTCGATCCCCGCAACTCCACGGTGACGCGGCGTTGGGAGTTTGATCGACGCCACGGCGTGTGGTCCATCAATGGCCAACAATGGGACAGTAACCGGGTCGAAGCCTTCCCCAAGGAGGGAACAACAGAAATCTGGGAATTCGTGAACAACTCAGGGGGATGGGTACACCCGATCCATTACCACCTGGTCCGCTTCCTGGTATTGGATGTCGAAGGGCGCGAGCGGTTCCCGGGTGAATCGGGGTGGAAGGATACGGTCTGGCTCGGACCCAACGTGACGGCGCGCACCATCGCCCAATTCAAGAACTTCAAAGGGCGGTACGTGCTTCACTGTCACAATACCTCCCATGAGGACCACGACATGATGGTCCAGTGGCAGGTGGTGTAGGGCCCGATTACATGAGACGCCGCGGATTCTTACGTGTCTCCCAATCCGCGGCCGTTGCTGGGGAGGCATGAGGAGGAACGGTTCGTTCACACGGGCGCAATATCTCGCCGAGGGGATTGCGGCTCGGTGACAGTGGGTAAGAAGCCCGGCATAGCGAGAGGCGCCAAGTCGTCTTGGCGAGGGTGCAGCTTGCCAGCGGAGCCGAGCCGAATCGCCAGGCTTCCGTGGTAGACGCCACGTGGATCTTCGAGACGCTGGACGACATTGTCGTAGTCCGTGCGGGCGGACGCCTCGTTCGGGAGCTGATCAAATGTCGATTACCACTGCAGGCGTTCCCCGACTCGACGGACCCTTCTGGACCGATCGGGAGGGAGACCTGCCCGAGCAGCCAGCCAACCTCTCCAGGACAGCCCGCAAGCCACCGGTTGCAAGGCTCGGCACGATGCGAACGACGTTGGACCGCGCCGGCCGGGAGCTCTACGAGCTGTGGCGTTCGGCGCTCGCCGATGGGGATGCTGACCTGGCCGATCGACTGACCGTCGTGAGCCACGCGCTGCACCGCGCCTGTACGGCGTTGGACCACGAGGTGGTCGTGCCCAGCCGGCGCGACAGTGCGACATCGAGCGTGACCACGCTTCAGCCGGAGGACGCTGCGCGAGGGGAGCCGGGGCCCGTGCCGCAACCGGAACCGTGCCTGGCCGAGGCCGATGTGTACTCATTGGACGGCGCGGCCGACGAGGTGCACCCGGCGAGGTAAGGGATCTGATCCCGCGTCAGGGCTCGATGACGACCTTGCCGACGGCCTTGCGATCAATGAGGCTCCGCAGCGCCTTGGGCGCCTCGTCCAGAGAGAAGCGGCCCGAGACGTGGGGCCGCAGCCTGCCCGACGCCGTCAGCTCGATCAGCTCGGCCACGATTGCATCTCGCTTCTCGGGGTCCCGCGCCGTCATGGCGCCGTAGAAAACGCCGACGATCTGGCAGCTCTTGAGCAAGGTCAGGTTCAAGGGCACGGACGGGATCCCTGCCGTGAATCCGATCACCAGGAACCGCCCCTCCCAGCCGATCGCACGCAGGGCGGCCTCGGCGTAGTCGCCACCCACGCAGTCGTAGACCACGTCGACCCCATTGCCGTCGGTCAATTCCTTGGCACGGTCCTTCAAGCTCTCGGTGGCGTAGTTGATCGTCTCGTCCGCGCCCCGCTGCCGGCAGAGATCCAGTTTCTCCTCAGTCGAAGCCGCTGCGATGACCCGGGCGCCCATCACCTTGCCCAGTTCGACCGCTGAGAGGCCCACCTGGCCACCGGCTCCCAGCACCAGCAGGCTCTCCCCCGGCTTCAGATCGCCCCGGTACTTCAGGCCGTAGAGGCTTGTGCCATAGGCGTAGTTCAGCCCGGTGGACTCAGCGAAGCCCACCCCATCGGGCAGCGTTCGCGCGCCGGCCGCGGCCACGAGGGAGTACTGCGCGTAACCGCCCGTAACCCCCAGCCCACCGACGATCCGGTCGCCCACAGAGAGGCTGTCGACCCCGTCGCCGACCGCCGCCACGACGCCGGCAACCTCGCCACCGGGCACGTAGGGAAGCGGCGCCTTGTACTGGTAGCGGTTCTCGAGCATGAGCGTGTCGGGGAACGTGACGGCAGCCGCCTTGACTTCGACGAGCACCTGCCCCCGCCCGGGCGTCGGCACCTCGATCTCCTCGACGACGAGGTTCTCCGGCGGGCCGAACTCCTTGCACACGACCGCTTTCACAATTGGTCCCCCTGACCCGACCGTTTGGACAGAAGCCGACAGCGACTCTTTGGACAGAAGCCGACAACGACTCTTCGCGCCGGCCCAAGGTAGCCCTGTCCGCCCTCGACCCGCACACGGCAGCTGCCGCCGCTTTCACAGCAGGCCGAACACGGCCTCGCTGCAAGCTGAAGTCCAGAAAATCGGGTACTCCGGAGCGCAAGAGGTCACCCGGAGCCGCAAAGAAGCGTCCGCCATGGCGCAGAATAGGCCGACTCGAGACAATTCGCCGGCGCCTTCGTGAGCGGACCGGCCCTCGCGAAAGGAACTGTCGATGGAGGCCGACGAGCTTCGCAAGATCCAGGCGCCGCTGAAGGAGCGCTACAAGCAGGACCCCTCAGCTGCGCTGATCACGCTCGAGGCGGAAGGCTCCCTGTCGTCCCAGGAGGTCAGCTGCTCGGTGCAGACCGGTCGCGCCCTGGTCGAGGCCGGCCTGCATCCGGCCACCGGTGGAGACGCGTCGTTCGCCTGCTCCGGTGACATGCTGCTGCAGGCGCTGGTCGCCTGCGCCGGAGTGACCCTTCGCTCGGTCGCCACCGCGCGGGGGATCGACGTCTCCGGCAAGATCCGGGCCGAGGGTGACCTCGACTTTCGGGGCACGTTGGGCGTCGATCGCGAGGCGCCGGTCGGCTTTCGGGACATCCGGCTGATCTTCGAGCTCGAGACAGACGCCCCGCCGGACACCATCGAGGCGTTGCTCAGCACCACCGAGCGGTATTGCGTCGTCCTTCAGACGCTCACCGGCGGCCCGACGGTGGCAGTGAGCCGGAAGTAGGCGGGAAGCCCGACCACAGGGCCGACTTCCGGATTTCTCCCAATCCGGCTCACATGGTGCGTACGCCAACATTGATCGACATAGCGCGCCCGCGAACGGCACCGAAGCCCGACTGGACGACCGCACCCATCCCCGCCCCTTTTCTGCCTAACGACCGTCAGATGGTCACGGTACGTGGCGACCGGGTAAGACCGGGAGGGGCGCGGAAGGAGGTCGTAAAGCTCCCCGCTTCTGAGCAGGACCGCCCTGCGGACCGTTGTTTATTGCAGTGCCAACGTTGTGTAAATAGCACGCAAAGTGGGCGCCGCCGAGCTCGATAATGAGCGTCGACGAAGCTGACGCGGTGCCAGTTACAACCCAAAAGGGGAGCAACTACTTCAGCGGGATTGGCCTCCTGAACGGCAGCGCGCGCCTCGTCAAAACCCAACCGATCCCGTAACTTCGCCGCCTGCCACGAAGCAAGCGGATAATTGCTGCAGAATGTGTAGCGAAGAGGTGCCCAAAGCGAGGGGGGATCATGAGGGGGAAGCGGAGATCCGCGGTCTGGGCTGCGCTGGCTGTCGTCTTGGCGATGGCCATGACGGCCGCAGCGTGCGGAAGTAGCGGCAGCAGCAACAAGAGCAGTGAGACCACAAAGGCTGCGACCGGTCAGGCCACGTCATCCACGACTGCTGCGCCGGCGGCCACCGCGAGCACGGCTCCACAGAAGGAGCCGACGACGATGGATGAGTGGGAGAAGCTGTGGACGGACGAGCGCGCCGCCATGGTGAAGCGGATCAAGGACAACAAGTGGGGGAAGTCGGCCGACGGTAAAACCGTTACTGGTCCCGAAGGTTTCACCATCGATTTGACCAAGTGCGCGCCCGGCTGGAGTGATACCGAGGGCCTGACGGACACGTCGATAAAGATCGGCGGCGCAGCACCGCTGTCCGGGACGGCCGCGGATGCCGGAAACTGGTTCAGGGGCGCCGAGGTGTGGCTCAAATACCAGTCGGAAAAGGGCGTCCTCAAGGACTCGACAGGTAAGACGCGCAAGATCAATATCGCCTACAAGGACGACGGGTACGACGCGGCGCGCACCATCCCGCTCGTCGATGAGATCCTCGACTCCGAGAAGGCGTTCGCCATATGGACGGTGGGGACGCCAGCGGGGTTGAAGATCTACGACAAGATCAACGCCCGCTGCGTGCCGGAGCCCAACTTGATCAGCGGCTCACCTGCCTGGGGCGACCCGTTGAACCACCCGTGGACGACGGGATCCCTGCTCTCTTACAACACCGAGGCGGTGATCTGGGGGGCCTACATCGATCAGCACTTCGCCGAGTTGAGCGCCGGTGACGGAAAAGTCGACGTGGCGGGATTCGTGGCGAACAGCGAATTCGGTGCTACCTACGAGTCTGCTTTCAAGACCGTGATCGCCCAGTCGCCCAACAAGGACAAGATCAACTTCTTCACCGAGAAGGTGGAGATCACCGCTCCGACGGTCACCGACCCGATGACGACATTGGCCGCCAAGAACCCCGATGTCTTCATCACGATGACGGGTGCGACGCACTGCCCGCAGATCATCACCGAGGCGGCCAACAACGGTATGAAGACCAAGCTCAAGGCGATGTTCATGTCGTCGGTCTGCAAGGCCTCCAGCTACGTGGGCAAGGCCAAGCTCGGCGGTGACGGCTCGCAGGCGAACGGCTGGCTGATCGTGGGCGGCGGGTTCAAAGACTTCAACGCCGACGCGCTCAGCAATGATCCGTTCGTCGCCTTCGGACGAAAGCTGCTGACCGACAACGGCATCGACTACAAGTTGTCCGGAAGCCTCGGCCAGGGCTTCTGGTGGGGATGGATGTTTACGCAGAGCCTGATCGTGGCCGGTCAGCTCGACGGTGGACTCACACGGAGCAACTTCATCCTCGCCCAGCGGGCGTTCGACGGCACCAGCCCCGTCCACCTGCCCGGCATCCGCATCAACACGAACGGGAACAAGGACTCGTACTTCCTGGAAGGGTCCGACCTGTCGGTGTGGGATTCGGCGAAGCAGCAATGGGTGCTGCAGGGCAACGTGATCGAGCTCTCGGGAAAGTCGAAGAACTGTTTCTGGGACTCCAGCGCCCAGTCCTGCAAGTGAGACCGTCCGAGTAGCTCAGGGTCTCTCCTGTCCGGCCCGGCGGCTTACCCTTGCCGGGCCGGACTCGGCGATCTCCAAAACGGCTCCCCGGTCAAACCGCGGCCACCAACTTTCTGGCCTAACGTCTGGTCGCACGGCAACCGCCTCCGCACCGCTTACCGTCTTCATTCCGACAATCCGAAAGCGACGTGGCATGACGACCACCAATGAGCCCACTCGGGCAGGCACTGCTGAAGTCTTGGTCGACCATCTCGGCTCGGACAGCTATTCGGGTACGGGCCGACGGAAGTTCCTGCAATACCGGGACATAGGACTGGCGGCGGCCACCGGCCAGCGTTTCCGAGCCTTGGGCATGCGGGCCAGCGGCGAGAACGAGGCGACGGGCTGGCACTACCACGTGTGCGACGTGCAGTTGGTGTATGTCCTCAAGGGATGGGTCGACCTCGAGTTCGAGGGCGGACGTAGGGAGCGCCTGGTGGCCGGGTCGTTCGCCAGCATCCCCGGCGGCACCTTGCACAACGAGACAAATCTCTCCGATGACCTCGAGGTTCTGGAGATCTGCTCGCCGGCCGACATGGGCACCGTCGCGGTCGACGCCCCGGGCTGATCAGGCCGGGAGCTCGATCAGCCCGGCTGCGTCACATCTGGCTCAC
>JAXDQG010000756.1:0-17242 GCA_034667945.1 Acidimicrobiia bacterium
AGCCACCACGGCAGCGCTGAGCGCAGGAAACCGACCGCTTGTACGAGGCCGGCGGGTTCGTGGCTCGGCTGCCAGCGCTGCAGGCTGGTGACCGGGAGGACGCCGTAGGGCTGTCGGCCGACCCGCAGCGGCGGAAGGGGGCCACGGCCCCGCACCATCTGGACGGCGTGCCGCCTCAGATCGGCGATGATGGCATCGCCGGGCCCGGGCTGGACGAGGCTCTCGAGCCAGTAGCCGAAGGCTGCCGGCCAGATCAGCGCGTTCATCTCGCCCGCCGCCGCCTGCTCGGTGTCGTTGCTGCGGGCGACCCCTCGCAGCGTGTCGACCGGCAGGCCCAGCGCCCGCGCCAAGAGGCCGCCGTCGCTGCCGGCCGGGGGCCGCGGGGTTCGACGTTCGACCGTGAACGACCCCACCGGGTCGTCGGTGCTGCGATGGGCGCTGCGCTCCGCCGCCGTGTTGTTGGTGGGCGCGCCGATGGGCAGCATCTCGAGGCCGCGGGTGTGGTGGTGGCCGACCAGCAGGTCGGCGAGCCGGTCGGCCGACGCCTCCGGGTCGAGCGACCCGAGCACGCCGAGGACCACCAAGCGGTCGACCGTCGTCGTCCCGGGCGGGAGCGTCAGGCGGAGCAGCAGACCGACCCGCTCGGCTGCGGCCACGTCGACCATCCAGCGCATGCCATCGGGCAGGGCGGGGCCGTCATCGGTCACCGCCGGCGGGGGCGCGGCGGGATCGAAGCCCAGCTGCACGGCGTCGTCCACCGGTCCGCCGGTGGCCCGGCCGATCTCGTTCCACGTGGTCTGGCCGCCACTGCCCTGGCGCCGGTAGGCGATGGCGACGAATTGATCGGGCAGCGTCCGAGCCATGGCTGCGCGCGACCAGGCGGCGGCCCGACGCGGCGGGTCGGGGAACGCCGGACCGGGGAAGGGCGAGTCCGGCAACGCCGGATCGGCCAGTGGCTGGTCATCGGGTACAGCGGCCGCTGGGCGTCCTTGAGGGTTGGGAGCTGTCCGGTCGGCGACCCAGGCGGCCCGGCGGGAGCTGCCTACGGCGGCCACGAGACGGGTCCAGGCCAGCTGTTCCGCTTCGGTGGCGGCCGGCTCTTCTGTCCCGCCACGCCACACCTGGACCCAGAAGGTCCGGCCGACGTCGACCTCGCCGTCGGTGAGCTCGGGTTCGTGATCCTCGACGTGGAACTCGTCCGGGATCACCCTGATGAGGAGGGTGTCGCCTTGAAACCTGGTCTCGATGCCCACGGGCAGCAGCGCCACCGGCACCTCGGCGGGTGCGACCGGGGCCGCGGTCGTCACGGTGCCCACGTGGGTGATGAGTGCATCCCGCAGGTCGGACCGCACGCCTTCGACGGCGACTGCGCTCGCCTGGCTGGCCCCGCTGGCGGCCTGCAGGTCCGCCTCGGCCTGCGCCAGGTCGCCCAGGCCGGTCTGGCGGATGCGCTCGATCGCCGAACGGGCCGCGGCCAGCCGGGCGTGGGCCGCCACGGCACCGTCGGTGGCCTCGGCCATCCGCCCGCGCAACGTGCCGAGATCCGGCGGGGGGCTCATCAGGGCGTTCCTCCGGACGGTGGGGGCAGCAGGTCGGCGGCCCGGATGGCCACCCGAACGGGGTGCTGGTAGGTCAGGTGGGCCTGCACCGAGGCGGACGCGCCCCAGGTGACGCCGTCGAGCATCCGCCCCCGCAGCGCGGGTGGGTCGGCCGGGGCGAACGGGGCAGTCGTGCCGGGATTCCCATCGGGGCTCATGTGGCTCCACGCCAGCTCGTTCGCCGAAGAGGGTGGGGCCGGCGGCGGGGGAGAGATCGAGGGCGCGCTCGGCTCATCGAGCCCGAAGCGGGGCTCCGACGGCGGCTGGGCGATGACGAACCACCACGGGTCGCCCGGCGCCCGCAGCGTCTCCGGGCTGATCGGGAAGCCGACGAAGGTGACGTCCGGGGGGAGGTCGCCGCGGAAGACGGGCAAGACCAGCGTGCCGTCGTCGAGCGCCAGGTTCCCGCCCTGCTGCGTGGCTCGGCTGAGGTAGATGATCGAACCGGGGTAGCGCCGCAGCAGTTCGCTGCGGAGCAACAGCACGGTCTCACCATCCCGGCCGCTGAGCAGGTTGTCGCCGAGGTCGCCATTGAACCCGTGGACCGGCCCGATGTCGTCGGGCTGTGCGCCGGTGCGGCCCCAGAAGCGGCGGAAGCCGGTGCCCCGCCGGTCGGTCGGGTACTCGCGCCACAGCAGCTCGCGCATCAGCTCGTGGTTGAGTCCGACCAGGTGGGCGGCCACGAAGGACGGATTCGTGCGCACCAACGTGGCCGTGTCGGGCGGCACCTCCTCGAGACCGGGCAGCAGCCACCCGTGGCCCAGGTCGCGCAGCGCCTGCCACATCGGGTCGTTGAACTGCGGACTCGCCATGACCGGGTCGAGCTCGTCACGGCGGGCGACGCCGACGACGACCCGGATGTCGAGACGGGTCCGGATGCGGGCGGCGACCGTGATCTCGGGATCGGTTTTGCCGAGGAGGCCCGTGCGGGCGGCCCTCAGGTCCAGGACCGGGCCGACGGCTCGCTGGGGTGCGTCGGCCAGGGTGACCATGCGGTCGAAGGCGGTGGCGGCTGCGTTGACGAGGTCGCGTGCGCCGACGAGATCGGCCGGGCCGGTGACCACCGCACCGAAGCGCGGCCCGGGCAGGCTGAAGGTGCCGTTGGTCAGCGACGCCAGCCCGGCGGCGCCGGCGCCGCCGGTGACCAGGCTGGCCGTGTTGCGGTCGAGCTCGATCGTGCTGTCCACGAATCCACCGGCCACCTCTGCCAGGGCGGTGAGCGCTGCCGGATCCTGCCGGACGGCGTCCAGGCGACTCCCGGCGTCATTGATCGGATCGGCCGCGCTGACCACCGCCGGCACGTTGGCGGCCTGCTGCAAACGGCTCCAGCTCGAGTCGTCGACCCGCTTGACCAGCATGCCGCCGTCGACGATGCCGCTCACGACGTCGCTGCTGATCACCACGCTCCCGCCCCGCACGACCACGTTCCCGTCGATGGGGCGCTCACTTCCCGGTGGCCGGAAGATCACCCCGTCCGGTCGCCCACGTGCACTGACCAGCGCATCGGCCGCGACGTCGCTGGCTGCGGTGAACTCAGAGCCGACAGCCGGGTCGACCGGGCCGCCGGCTGGTGCAAAGAGCAGGGCGTCGTTGAGAGAGGCCACCAGGCCGGCAGGAAGGTGCCGGTCGTGAGCCAGGCCCAGGACCCGTCCACGGCGGTCGGGCCGGGAGATGGTGCCCGCACCGGGCACCGGCCCGGCCACCGGTGTGGGATCGACGGGGGTGGGCCGAATCACTCCCGGGTCGACCACCGGGCCGGGGTGGACGATCGGACCCGGCTCGACCGGTTCAGGCCGGATAGGGCCGGGATGCACGATAGCGCCGGGATGCACGATCGGACCCGGCTCGAGTGGGCCGGGCTGGATCGGGCCCGGCTGGATCGGGCCGGGCTCGATGGGGCCGGGCTCGATGGGGCCGGCGCCAGGTTGGGAACCCGTACCGCCGCCATCCGCCGCACCGGCGGCCGCGGCCAAGACGGCCGAAACGGTCGCGGCCGGTACCGCGCCCAGGCTGGTCACGAGGGACACCGCCCCGATGTCCGTGCGCATGGCGGCGCTGCGCACCTCGTCACCGGTGGGCAGGGCGGAGACGTGGTCCGTGAGCGTGCTCACCATCCTGTCGGCCCTGGTCACATCGGCCGGTCCGGTGTCGCCCAGGGCAGCCAGGGCGGCTGCGGCCCGGGCCGCGCCGATCACCCGGCCGGCCGGTCGCATCGTGGTCACGCCGTCCGGGCCGTCCACCGGCGCGGCGAAGGCCTGGCTGGCGAAGCGATCGATCATCGTGGCCGACAGGGCCCGCGCTCGGGCTGCCCGGGCAGCCGCGGCAGACGGCCGGACCATGCGTCGAAACGCGGGCTCGACGGTCACATCGGGCAGCCGGCTGTCGCGCACTGCCTTCGCCACGGTCACATCGGCCGTGATCGCGCCGAGCAGCCGGTCATGGGCCGGAGATGCCATGCTCAGCAGGCTGGCGGCGTCGAGGGCACCCAACCGGCCGTGCACCCGGAGCGAACCGGTGCGGGCCAGCTGGGCCGCCCGCAGCAGCCGATTGGCCGCCAGCACATCTCCGAGCTGCCGCCACGCCCGGGCCACGTAGTCGTCTTGGCGGGCCTGCACGACCTGCGTGCCGAGGCCGGCGGCGACCCGGCTGCGGGCATCGAGGTTCAGCTCGCTGAGCCAGGGGGGCGGCGTGCCCGCCCCCAACTCGAGCGCCAGCGCGTGCGTGTCGCCGTAGATCGGGGGCGCTACGACCGGGTCGGCGTTGCCGGCCCGCAGCAGCGCCGCAGGCCGATCGACGAGCACCGTCAGGCTGGTGCGGAAGGCGTCCTCAGCACCTTGGTCGCGAGCAGGGAGGGCGTCGGAGTCCAGCGGGCGCAAGGCGCCGTCCAGCCAGACGACCGCCGCCGTGTCCTGCACAGTCTGGGGAGCGGGCAGCGCGGGCAGACCGGCGCCCGGTCGAGAGACGTCCATGGGCCTCGTCCCCACGCCCGCGGGCAGCGGACGGCCGGTGATCTGGCGGGCCAACGACTCGAAATCCGCGTCCTCGCCGGTCCGGAACCGCCACGAGTGGTACACGGGCAGAATCGCCTCGGCCCCCGCCCGCCAGCTCGGCTCCAGGCGCTGCTCGTCGGCCGGCGTGACCGGCAAGCCGAGGCCGGCCAGGCGTCCGACCTCGAAGGCCGGCACGACCGCGGCCAGATACGAGCGGAACGGGGCCAGGTGTCGAGGACAGAGCAGGCGGGAGATCGACAGGCGAGGATCACCGGCCAGCGCGCTGGACAGCGTCTGTCCGTCCGGCGTGATCACCTGGGCGTGCGCCCAAAGGTAGGAGGCGGCCGGATCGGGCAGCTGGGGAGCGGCTTCTGCGGGCACGTGGAGGGTGGGCAGCGGCGAGCCGTTCCGCAGCTCGCAGGGATGCGGACCGTCGAGATCCACCACGACCAGCACGATCCACGGCCGCAGCCGGTCGCCCACCGCCGCGGCCGGCGTGAACAGCCAGGGCAGATCCGGCCGGTCGAACTCGATCTGCGCGAAGTAGTTCGGCTCGACGCCCACCGCTCCGTCGATCGGATCGGTGCGGACGACCTGGCTGGCAGTGAGGCCGATGACGTCCCCCGGGCCCTGCACGGCAACCTGCCGGTTGACCGGCTCGGCCACGCCCGAGACCTCCAGCCCTACCGGCGCGGTGGTGATGGCCGGCTGGCCGGAGGTGAACGTGTCGGGCTGCGTGATCGATGCCACGAAGCCGTTCCGCACGAAGGAAAGGAAGTGATACGCCGCATCCGCCATCAGGCCACCACCTCGTGCGCGCCCACCACGAGCACCCGCTCGAGGGCCTCCCCGGCCGCGACATAGGCCGCGCTCGCGGACGAGAACGTCCCCGCGCCGCCGGCGACGCCAGCCAGGGTGTCGGCCGCCACCACCCGGAACGCCTCCTCGTGGACGCGGACCGGCTGCGGCGGGCCGTCGTTGAGCAGCGCGTGGTGCAGCCCGGCCCGGGTCACTGCGCCGACATCCAGCGCATGGGTGAGCAGGCGCAGGTCGAAGCGGTCGCGCCGGCGGCGGGCGTCGGGGATGAAGACCGTCTCGTACGACGCGCTGGTGACCTGCTCGTGGCCGACCACCGTTCCGGCGGCGCCGAACGTCACGCCGTCCTGGAACGACTCGAACGATGGCCGGGAAAGCCGCTGGTCGTCGGTGAGCTCCTGGAACTGGGCGGCGGCGAACAGGCCGGTAGTCGGTGCGCTGGCCGGAGCACCGGCCACGGGGGCGACGGTGACCGTGGCGCTACCGCCCACGACGTGGCTCCGGCCGATGCGGGACACCGGAATGCCGAGCGGCACCGCCTGCTGGCGGGCGGTGAGCTGCCCGTAGGGGTGCACGCCGATCTCGTCGCGTTGCACCGCCCGCAGCGTGACCACGGCGTCGCCAGAAGGCGCGACCGCGGTCCAGGCCCCCGCGGCGGAGAGCGCGTCGGCCACCCGCCGACCGGCATCGACCTCCGGCGGTGCAGGAGACGCCTCGACCTCACCCCAGGACACCTCGAAGCCGGCTTGGATGGTGAAGAACAGCAGGTGGAGACTGGCTTGGCCCTTGGCGTGCCAGGGCCCCGGCCCTTCCAGCAGCAGGTCCACCGACACGCCCGCCATCGATTCGCCGCCGACCCGCAGCTCGAGGCCGATCGACATGTGGATGGAGAACCGGAAATGCGGCTCCCACTGGACCAGTGCGTCGAAGTCCAGCCAGCCGTGGATGGACACCACGTCCCCGGCCTCGATGTCCAGCGACGCGTGCAGGCCGACCTGGAACGTGTTCGAGGTGACCGCCAGATAGGCCTCGGCGCGGATCTTCGTGAAGGGGTTGGCCGAGATGTCAATGGCCACCCGCCGGAGGGCGGGGACGTTGGCCGGCGGGGTGAAGCGGGGGTGGAAGCCGCCGACCGACAGCATGAAGCCCTCGGCCGACACGCGTAGCGCCAGCTCGCCGGTGAGCGTGAACGCGGTGAGGCGGCTGTCGACCAGGGCGGCGTCGAAGGAGACCGATGGCTCCTCGAAGGACAGGACCCCCAGGAAGTCGGCCTTGATGTCGATCAGCGCCAGGTCCGGATGGGGAACCGCGACCCGCAGCCGGCCGAGGATGGCCAACAGCGCAGGCGAGGGGAAGGCCAGCACCACCGCCACCGAAAGGGTGACGAATGAGGTCGGCCGGCCCCAGCCCAGCTGGAGCATCGGCCCGGCCACCCACCCGCCCTGCCGCGGCGGGAAGACGGCGGCCATGGTGGCGATGATCGCCGGGGCATTGGCCACCGGGTCTTCGGGGAACAGCAGTCGTCCCACGGCGCCGTCGTGCAGTCCGGCACGCAGCCGGTCGACGTCGACGGCCACGTTGATCCCCACCATGCCGCCCACGCCGTTGAGGGTCAGCCCCAGGAAGATCTCGATTCCCGGCTCGAACTGGGCCGAGACGATGAGCACGAACGACCAGCCGTCGTCGGTCTCGCGCAGCAGGCCGGCGGCCTTGATCTGCAGGCCCTTGCCGCACAGCGCCAAGGCGGCCTCGAGCACGCCGCCGTAGGTGCGATGGGCCGGGTCGAAGAACAGGAACCCGCCGCCCTTGACGGGCCCCACGTCGAGCACGATCCCGATGCCCCGGGGCGGCACGAAGTCGATGCCGAGGTCGCCCCCCGGGCCAAGGTTGCCGTGCACCACAGGCGTGCCGGCGCCTACGGGGGTCGGCGACGAGGGCAGCGTCCAGCGCAGCTTGGCGCCGATGCCGTCGACCGCGACTTTGAAGGCCGGCCCGAAGTCGAGCCCGAAAGCGACCGTGGTGGCCAGCGATGCGCCGGCACCGCCGTCCCCACCGGCTTCCAGTGCCAGCGCCAGCGTGACATTGCGCACCGACAGCACCGCGATGGTCGTGTTGACCGGCACGGTGACGGAGAGACCGGCGCCGCCGGCGAAGGTCAGGCGGCCCTTCGTGTCGATCATGAGATCGACGTCGAAGCCGAACTTGGCGCCCCCGCTGGGCAGCAGGAACCCGAGGAATCCCAGCGAGGCCTTGGGTAGGACCAGCGCGCCGTCGCCCAGCGACAGCCGGAAGCGGGTCGGGTCACCGATCTCCACGCCCACCAGGAACGTGCCGATCTCGAGGTGCAGACCGACGTCGCTGCCGATCACCCAGCGCTCGGCTGTCTCGCGCTTGCGGCGGAGCTGCACGACAACATTCGTGCCGGCTCCATCGGCCAGGGCGAAAGGCGGATCCCCGATGAACGCCTCCACCGCGGTCGGCACGTCGGCCCGCATGACCAGCTCGAGGTGGGAGCGGACGGGGAAGATGAGGCCCGCGCCCACATCGAGAGCGACGAACATCCCCCAGCCGCCGTCCGCCGGCGGCACCACGACGATCGACAGGCCGGCGTGCTCCTCGACCCCGTCGCCGCCCCGGTGGGTGAAGCGGATGGTGGCCATCCGCTGGAGCACCCGAGTGATGTGGGGCCGGTCGTCCGAGGGCTGCGGGTCCCAGCCGAACAGCATGTCGGTCCGCCAGCGCTTGCCGGTGTCGTCCTCGGGCGGAACCACCGCGCCGACCACCGCCATGACCGCCCCGAGCAGCAGCGACCAGTTGTCGACCTTGGCGTCGTCGTTCTGGGGATGGCCCAGCAGGAAGCTGCCCCACTGGTCGCCCGAGCGGATCAGATCGGCGATGAGCAGCCGGTCATTCGAGACCAGGTGCGCGGCCTGAAGCAGTGCCATCCACTGTGGGTTGCGGGACCGCAGCCGGTCGAGGGCGATGACGTCCAGGAAGGTGGCCAGCAGATTCCAGGCATCGTCGACGTCGTCGGTGGCCGCCGCCTGCTGCACCAGCGACACCAGCGTGACCATGGCGTCGGACAGGTCCTTGAGGAGGACCAGCGTGTCGCCGCCCCCGGGGTCCCCGCCCGCACTACCGCCGTGCTGCGAGGCGGCGGCCCGGTCGCGCAGCGCGTCGAGCGAACCGGCCGCAGCTTGACCCGACGGCGGTGCGCCCGCGGGGGCGGGGAGGCCGGCCCGGGCCATGAGGCTCTCGCGCCCGCCGGCGTCGCCGAGTGTGGTGGCCAGGTCGTGACCGAGGTCGGCCAGGAAGCGGACCAGCCCTGCCAGGGCGTCGGTGGCCATGGTCAGACGCCCGGTCCGACGCGGGTGTGCGCAGGCACGGGGTCGGGCTCGACCCGGGCGTCGTAGAGCACGTAGGCGGCACCCTGCTCGTTGGGGTCAGGTCGGAGGCGCAACGAGTACAACGCCTGGCGGACATGGATGCCGTCGGCGCCAGTGGCGAAGGTGACCAGGCCGGCATTGTTGAGGAACTGGAGCCCCCGGGCAACCGCGGCGGTGCCGAGCGCCTGGCTGTGCATGGCGGCTGCATCGCCGTAGCGTCGGACAGCCGAGGCGTCGGCTGGCAGGTCGTCGGCCGGAGTCGCCACTCGGGCCGCCGGCGGGCGCTCCGCCGGTGGGCGCTCATCCACGATGGCCTGGGCCCGCCAACTCCAGTCGGGTGACCGGTTGAGGTCGTGCGGCTCCCGGAAGAACTCGTCGGACAGCAGGACCGGGGCGGTTTGCAGCCGGATGCGGGTGAGCGGCGGCTCGGTGGCCAGGTCGGAGACCACCTCGGGAAGCGTTTCGGTCCAACCCAGGCGGGTCATGGGCATACCGATCTGCTGCAGTCCGGTGGACATCCCGTTCAGCAGCATCAGGTTGCGGACCACGTCCTTCCAGCCGTTGCGGGCGGCGCTCGAGGTCAGGTGGACGAGGCGGCTGGTGCGTCCCTGCCCCGTCCAGTCCATGGCGAAGGCTCCGCCGTAGTGCACGTCGCCACCCAGCACCACGACCCGCGGATGGCTGGACAGCCGCTCGAGGAGTCGCTCGTAGCCGGTGGGATGGGCGCCCCAATGCTCGGCATCGAAGAACTGGCTACCGGTGGGTCGACCGTTGGGGAGCCCGGTGACGTCCTGGCGGGCCGCGCGCTCGGTGGCCTCGCGTGTGAGGGCGAAAAGGTCGTAGGCAGTGGCGGCGATGGCGCCACCGATCTCGTTCATCACCGCCGGGCCGAAGATGGGCGCTGGGGAGATGACCACGAGCACCTGGCCCTCGGGCAGATCGTCCTGCCGGGGGAGCTGGTGGTCGAGCGCTTCGGGGCTGAGCAGGGCCGGTGGCCCTGACTGGCTGGTGTACTGCCGTCGGGTTCGGGTGTCGAGCACCCGGACCCGGTGCGACGGGCCGTCGATCGTGAAGGAGAAGTCGAGGGCCGACTGGGTGCCGGAGGACAGGCCGAGGGCCTGGTCGACGGTGTTCGCGGGCGTGGTGGCCGGTGGGCCGCCGGTCCAGCCGCTGGGGAACATGGCGGCGATGGCCGAGAACAGGTTGCGGTGGTTCTGGTCCTCAGCCCATGTCTGCGGGTTGTCACCCCAGGCCTGGCAGACAACGTAGGCGGCGATGCCGTTGCGCAGGAGCGTCCGGCCGAAAGGGTTGGCGGTGGTGGTGGCCCGGATGCCGGCGGTCATGAACCAGTCGTCGGTGACCTCGTGGTCGTCGCAGATGAGATAGGTGGGGACGTTGGCCAGGAGGCGCCGGACCTTCGGCACTTCCCGTCGGAAGTCATCCAGCAATTCCTTCGCGTGGAGGAACTCCTCTCGGGCGTCGTGGAGGGCGTCGTCGGCCGCGGCGGACCCGCTGTAGAGCGGGGTGATGGTGTCCGCCGGGGCTTCCGGGCCCGGCTGTCCGAGGACGATCGGCGCGTCGGAGGGAGATCCGTTCTTGTCGTTCTGCAGGTCGGTGCGCTGGTTCGTCGGGATACCCGGGGCATTGGCGTCGGCGACGGCGAGGACGGGCCACAGCTCGGCGTTCCATGCCGCGCAGTACATCGCCAGGTATTCACCGAATCCGATCAGATGGCTGGCCGCTTCTTCGGACGTGAACCCGGCGCTGGCCGTCACCTTCTGCCGGAAGCCGGCGGGGAGGACGGTGCTGTCGACGTTCAGCGTGGCATTGCCGCGCGGGGCGGGGACGGTCTCGATGCCGCCGATGAGCTGGACGCCGAGGGCGGTGAGGCCGGGCAGGAGCGCGGCGGCAACGTCGTCGGCATAGATCTGGTCCCCGGTGAGGAAGAGCTGATGGGGATAGCCGGCGGTGGCGCCCTGCAGGCCGTCGATGTAGTCGTCCAGGTATTGCAGGGCGGGGGTGCCCTCGCCATGGGGTTTGCGGCAAGAGGCGTGGGCGATGACCAGCTCGTCGAGATCAGCCGGGCAGGTGACGAAGGAAGGCAGCTGATGCTCTGCGTAGCCGATGGCGTTGATCTCGACCGGTGCGCTGGCCGGTGCGACCGTGCCATATCCGGGCACGGTTCGGTCCCTGAGGAGGTTGAGGTCCTCGAGGGTTTGCGCGGTTCCGCCGTCAGGGCTGATGCGGAGGTCGTAGGAGTAGCGGTGCCCGGGTTGCAGGGCAGCGGCATCAGCGAGGTGGACGGTGACGACTGCCGCGTGGAACGCCGCGCCGAATCGCGTCGTGTTGGCGTCGCCTACGGCAAGTTCTGTGGGCGGAGCGTTGGCGTCGACAATGCCGTCAAAGAGCGACAATCGGATGCTTGCCGGCTGACTGGTAACGACAAAGACCGAAACATCACGTGGCTCGACCCGCCGAACCACTGGGCCGATAAGCACCAGCGGCAAGTCCACGTTGGCCATCAAAGCCGAGGATCTGATGCCCGTCAAAAGTCATGGATGCAATTCGCTCGCATGCGCTCGGGCCTGCAGCTTTATTACCAAACGGACATTGGGGCAAATAGGTGATGAGGGATTGTGCGCAGCGGCGAATTTCCTACCGGGGCGCGCGACACTTCGTTGGTGGAATCCGGCCTGGCTGCGGCGCTCGCTGAGGGACTGGGCTCAACGGTGGCGAGTGCCGCTCCGCTCCGGGGCGGAGACGTGGCCGAGTCATATCGGGTGGAGTTGGCCGACGGGCGGCGGGTGTTCGCCAAGACCCATCGGCGCGCGCCACCTGGATTCTTCACCACCGAGTCCGTGAGCTTGAGCTGGCTACGCGAACCGGGGGTGGTGGCCGTGCCCGAGGTGCTGTTGGTGTCCGACGGCGACCCGGGTGCCGGCGTGCCGAACCACTTGGTGCTGGAGTGGGTCGATGAGGGGCATGGGGTTCGCTCGGGCCCGACCGAGGCGGCGCTCGGCGTGGCGCTGGCCGAGCTGCACGAGGTGGGGGCACCGTCGTTCGGACGGGAGGACCGGCGGACGACGGGCAGCCGGGGCTTGCCCAACGAACCTTGCGACACGTGGGTGGAGTTCTACGCGACCCAGCGGTTACTGCCGTTGGCGCGGTTGGCACGAGACGGCGGTTCGCTGCCGGCTTCGGCGCTGCGAGGCCTGGAAGAGGTGGCCGGGCGGCTCGACGTGGTGGGTGGACCGCCGGAGCCGCCGGCCCGGCTGCACGGGGATCTGTGGGCGGGCAACCGGCTGGTGGATGTGGCTGGACGCAGTTGGCTGATCGACCCGGCGGCGCATGGCGGGCACCGGGAGTACGACCTGGCGATGATGCGGTTGTTCGGCGGATTTGGGGATGCGTGCTTTGTGGCCTATGCGGAGCGGCGCCCGCTGGCGGAGGGCTGGCAGGAGCGGGTGGAGCTGCACCAGATCGCACCGCTGGTGGTGCACGCCATCAAGTTCGGGGGCGGATACGTGGGGGCGGCGAGCCGGGCGATCGAGCGCTACCGCTGAGCCATCGTGAGAGCCAGAGCGGCGGTGGTCAACCAGACGGGCGGCACCGGTCATATCACTTTTCGTGGGGCTCCGGCCGCCCCCCGTGACACCTGACACCAGCCCGTTCGGTGCGTCGAATTCGGTCGCTCTGCAGCGAATCGACGTCGAATCGATGCGTACGTTGGAAAAAGAGTGTGATCGATGGTGACTCAAGATAATTTCTTGAGGATGAGCCGCAAGTGGCAAAAATAGCCGAGCCCTTACCCTTCCCGGGGCGCGAACGCCGGGTGCTCGGCAGCCTCGGGGGCGGCTGCCGCATCATCGATCACCCGCTCCCCCGGGCCGGGGCGATCCGATCCGTCGATCGCCGGCGCCTCACCGGCCAGATACCGAAGGGTCTGCTCCTCGAGCCCCTTCAGCAGCTCGTACTCGAACGCCGTAGGCAGGTACGTCCCAGCCCGGGCCTCACGCCCCGCCGCCCGCAACGCGACATTCGTGCGCAGCTCTACCAGATGGCTACCTCCGTGCTGACCCAACAACCGGTACGCCTCGAATTTCTCGGCGTCGTAGAGCTGGTCGATGGTGCTGTCGGAGGGGAAGATCGGCTCCTGCTCGTGGTACGCCAGCAAGCGACTGGCGGCATCTTCCGTCAGGCTCGCTTTGACGTACCACAACAGCGTCGGTGGTCCGCTCGGATAGCTGATCACCCCGAAGCCGCAGTCACGGGGAACCGTCCGGGGCAGCACACCGCCGTCGGAGAGACCCCGCAGCGACTCGAAGTCGAGCGTCACGTCCGCCCCGCACTCCTCGGCCGCCAGGGTGATGGCCTCCGCGATCGTCCCGAACGAGATGGCATTCGAGCCCGATGCGTCGACGCAGAAGATCTCGCGGCAATGACGACGGACCAGCTCGACCACCCCGAGGTTCTCCCAGTGGCCTCCATCGGTCAGGTAGACGTACAGGTCCTCGGGGTCATAGAGGTGGAAGAGCTCTTTCAGCAGGTAGCCGATCCGCCGCCGGGGATAGCCCGGCCTCGCCGGCAGCCGCTCAGCGTCTCCCGTCACATAACGAGGGTTGGGCAGCCACATGCCCAACCGCACATTGGCCAGGGTCAGGAGCGCTCGCGTTGAGCCGTAGTTGAACCGGCCCATGGCCGATGAGACCGCCGCGCCCGAGATCCCCGCCGCGGTGATGGCCGTGAGGCGAGGGGTGTCCCAGCGGCGGAAGACCTTGGCATAGGCGGCGGTGTCGGTCGAGAAATCGGTCGAAAGGCCATCGGCGTCGCCGGGCACGTGGAGCCGCACAGCCGAGGGGCTGAAGGTGAAGCTGTATGCCGGTACGCCCGTCCGGGTCGGCACAGCGCCGCTCACGTTCATCGTGGTGCAGACCACCAGCTCGGGCCGCTGCGTCAGGGTGCCGAGATCGGGGTCTTCCCGAGGCTCGAGCGACTGGACGACCACGCCCGCAGGCTTCTGCACCCGCCGCGTGGCATAGGCGGCCCGCAGGCGACCCCGGTAATAGGGCTGGACGGACCACCAGTCGGGATCGGCCACGTAGTACCAGATGGCCACGATGGCCAGGACGACCAGCCAGCGGTTGTGATCGGCGTTGAAGCCCTGCCGGGCGGCCGAGGCTGCCACCTCACTGCCCACCACCATGGCCAAGGCGATGACCAACAGCCCGCCGAGGCGGGGGAGCGCCTTGTTGAACGGTTTGCGGAAGATGGCTATCACCGAGGCCACGATCCCCCCGGCGGACAGGGCCTGCACCGCCCTGACCAGCCGGTCGTGATCCTGAACGAGTTTGGGGATCTCATAGATCATCCACGGCGCGGCGATCAGCAAGAAGGCCAGGGCGCCGGTGATCGCGGTCGATGCCATGACCGCCGTCCAGACCACCCGGCGGGGTGTCGTGCCCGTGAGTGGCAGCCCCAGCGAGGCCAGTCGACGCATGAGCACCCAGGTCAGCAGCAGGGCCACGGTGGCGGCCGCCCAGAGGCAGACCGGCACCCATGAACGGGACTCGATCCGGAAGCTCACGCTGTCGCCGGGCGACGCGGCCCCGCCCAGCGCCCACGATCCGACCAGCCATCCGAGGGGCCGGGCCGCCAGCCAGAGCATGAGGAACAGCGTCGCCAGATTGACCAGCAGTCCGCCGAACACCGTGGCCAATGCACCGGTCAGCCCGCCGTCCCGGGCGATGAGGTAATTCAGGTGCTTGCGAAGGTGGGTGACCTCGGGGGACGGCTCGTGGACGCCGGAGAGTTGCGGGTCGGCCCAGGGGATCAGCTGGGGCTCCCCGCCCCCGGCCTGCCCGCCCCCGGCCTGCCCGGCCGGCTCGGGGAGATTCGTCTTCGCTCGGGCGATCGTCCAGGCGCTGGCCATGTAGCTGCCCCCGGACACGGCCGACAGCCAGCGGGCTCGTGCGAACAGCCGGTGCCGGTCGAGCATCTGGAGCACGCCCAGGCCGAAGGTCGCAGCCCGCACGCCGCCTCCGGACAGGCTGATCCCCAGCGACGCGCCGTTGTCAGGTTCATCCTCCGGGCGATAGGGGCTCGGGTGGTCGACGACGAGCGGTGGCTTGGCGATCCACCCGATGAGGCCCACCGCCACGTAGGCCAGGACGACGCCGATGAGGACGAACTTGGTCCACGCCACCGTGGCGGCTGTCCATCCCGCCCAGGGTCGCTCGGCCAGGACCCCGTCCGGCCCGTGGAGGCCGAGCCAGAGGGCGACGTTCTCGGTGACGTCGAGAATCGCTGCCGCCACCGTCGCACCGACCATCAGCGTCCAGCTGCCGCGCAGGACGCTCAGCCGGAAGCCGCCCACGGTCGAGGCGGTCAGCCAGCGCCCGGCGACGAAGAGCACGCCTCCGACCAGCAAGGCCGTGTACCAGACGATGAAGAGCACATCCCAGAGCAGCGCGCTGCGAACCGCCCCGACGCGGCATCCGCTCAGTGCCTCCTGCGATCGGCCGGCTGTCGTGGCCAACTCGACATCGATCATCGAATGCGGGTTGCCCGGGCAGCTCAGCCCGGCGCGATCAGCGAGGAAGCGGCCGATTGTGGACGCCACGGCAACCACGACGGCTACTGCCACCAGGCGCGCCAGACCCATGGCGAAGAGCTGTCTGGATGTCGGCCACCGCTTTCGCATGTGCCACCCCCTGCCGGGCGGTCCCCGGCGGAGCATGCCGGGGTTCGAAGACGCCGCCGCGCCAGTATCTCGCGCGCGACGTGTTCGCACGAGCATTCAGCGAGAGCGCCGGTCGGAGCCGGCAGGAAGCCCGGCGGCTCGCAGTCTCAGAAGCCGGCGATGCCGAGGCGGTTGCGGACGTGCACCATCTCGCCGAGGTGGTTGCAGCCGTGCCCGATCGCCTCCCAGGACACGTGGAAGCTCACCGGTTTGCCGTCCCACATGCGGTACAGCCACGCGTACTCGTCTTCGCGCACGCCGGCGCGTTGCAGTCCGGCCACCGCGTCGGGCACCCGGTCGAGCTCGTTCAGCGGCACCGCGGCCAGCCACGATGTGGTCTCGGCCCACACCGCCTCGGCGTAGCCATCCAGCGCGTTCGGATCGAGCGCCTTGGCGGCCGCCCGGTCATCCGCCTCGGACAGCCCGGTGGCGGGGACCGGGAACGCCGCCGCGCCGACCCGTTCGAGCCAACCGTCACGCCAGAGCACCTCGTCGATGCCTCGAACCACGGCGTTCACGGCGACGTCCTGGTGGCGGAGCGTGTGCCACAGGATCCAACTGATGGACGAACCCTCGTCGCCCGGGCGCTCGTCCCAACGAGCTCGAGGAACCCGGCTGAAAACCTGGCCGCGAACGCGATCGCAGACGTTGGTGTGCTCGCCGAGGATCCAGCTGCGCAGCTCCATGGCGTCAAGTCTGCAACAGCGGACGTCCGGACGTCCGGACGGCCTCGCCGAGCCGGACCAACAGCCGCGCCGGGACCAGGGTGGCGGGATCGCTGGGCTAGCCTGCCTCTCGGGCCGTGACTGGCGCGTCAAGGTGGGTCGAACCACCGGGGAGCGGCCCCGTCGACCTCGTCGGTCGGCGTGATTGCCGTGCGCCTGGGCTGCAGGATTGGACCGTCGCCCCCAGGAGGCCCCGTGCTCACCACCTCGCCCGAGACCACCGCTTATTTGGCCGCACTCGACGTGATCTCCGCCGTAGACCCGGTGATCGCCGATGCCATCCGTGGTGAGCTGGACAACCAGCGCCACCAGCTGAAGCTGATCGCCAGCGAGAACTACGCCTCGCCGGCGGTGCTGCTCACCATGGGCAACTGGCTGTCGGACAAGTACGCCGAGGGCACCGTCGGGCATCGTTTCTACGCCGGCTGCGAGTTCGTCGACGTGGTCGAGGCCCGGGCCGCCGAACTCGCCCGGCAGGTGTTCGGCGCCCCCCATGCCTATGTGCAGCCGCATTCCGGTATCGACGCCAACCTGGTGGCCTTCTGGGCGATCTTGGCCCAGCGGGTCGAGAAGCCCGCGCTCGAGCGGGTCGGCGTGGGCCACGTCAACGACCTCTCCCAGGAAGACTGGGACAACCTCCGGCTGGACTACCCCCGGCAGCGCATGCTCGGCATGTCGCTCGACGCCGGCGGACACCTGACCCATGGGTTCCGACCGAACATCTCCGGCAAGTTGTTCGACCAGCGCTCCTACGGCACCGATCCGGAGACGGGACTGATCGACTACGACGAGGTCCGGCGGATGGCCCAGGAGTTCCGGCCGCTGGTGCTGGTGGCCGGCTACTCGGCGTACCCCCGTCGCGTGAACTTCGCCAAGATGCGCGAGATCGCCGACGAGGTCGGCGCCACCCTGATGGTCGACATGGCGCACTTCGCCGGCCTGGTCGCAGGCAAGGTCTTCACCGGTGACGAGGACCCGGTGCCGCACG